>JASHUD010000223.1 GCA_030040215.1 Methylovirgula sp. | reverse complement strand
GACACTATTGAGTTGGCCAACGAAGCCGCCGTTCGGATTGATCGCCTATGCGCCGGCGGCAATCTTGTTTCTGTCCATGTTCAGATCGCCGTGGAGGCTTACTGATGGCCGCTGGTTCATCATCGCGGGCGCCGGCTGGGTCGCGGCGCAGAGCTGCGCTATAGCGCTCGGCCGCGCCAATGGGCAGCTCCTGGCTTCGCGCTATTTCGATGCGCTACAGATCGGTATGATGGTCAATCTGGCAAGCGCCTTCGTGCTTTTGTCAATGAAAGGGGCGGAGCATCGTCTCACGCGTCTCGATCGCTTGGCCTTCGCCGCCTTCGTGCTGTTTCTGACGGTTTCCCTCGGCTTGAGCGCGGCGAGCTTGGGTAAACAGATCGATTTCAGGCGGCAAAGCGCCATAATCGAAGCGGCGAACTTACGCTTCTATCTCGCGACCGGCGACTTCTCCTATCTGGCGCATAAATCGGCAGATGACATCGGCTATCCCTCGGACTTGCGCCTGCGCGCCTGGCTCGATGATCCCACCATAAGGCAGATTCTTCCGCCTGTGCTGCTGTCGGGGCAACCGCCAATGGGCGTAGGGGAAAAGTTCAAGACATTCCTTTTCGGCGCGCGCTATTGGCTGATCCTATGTGGTTTTCTAGCGTGGCTTTTGTCCTTCGCCATTCCGCGCAGCCACGCCAGCCTCGCCGATTCAAAGCTCGCCGAAAGCCGCGACTGAGCGCGTCAGATCCTTCACGCCGCGCCAGTGATCGCCGCGACGATCTTGGCGCGATTGGCTTCGAGCACGGCGGGATCTTCCATGCGGCCGTTGTGGGCGGGTCGCAGCTCGACGCCTTCCCAGCGCGGCAGGATGTGGAAGTGGAGATGGAAGATCACTTGCCCGCCCGCCTGTTCGTTGAACTGCATGAGGCTGAGGCCTTCGGCGCGAAATGCATCCTTCACGGCGCGCGCCACTTTCTGCACGCGCTGGATCAGTCGGCCGAGCCCCTCGGTATCGGCGTCGAGCAAAGTGCGCGCCGGGAATTTCGGAATGACGAGCGTATGTCCGTCGATGCGCGGCATGATGTCCAGGAAGGCGAGGGCGACCTCGTCCTCGTAGATCTTGTAGCAAGGCACCTCGCCGCGCAGGATTTTGGCGAAGATGTTGTCGGGTTCGTAGGCGGCCGGCATGGCGTCGCTCCTTGGGGCGGACGGGTGCGTTGAACGATCATAGGAGCATGATCAGCGCGAAAAGTCGCGCAAGCATTTCGAGCTTTGCGAAACGGCGCCGAGCGAAACGAATTCGCTTTCCGCTCTCTTAGGTAAGGCAATTGCTGCCGGAGATCGCCGGGCGGCAAACGGAACCAAACGCTTGCCGCGGCGCTTCTAAGCGTGATAGCGAGCCCGTACGGCGACGGCCCGGCGAAAACCGCCCAATGCCGAAAATCGTTATAAGCTTGCAAGATATGGAAAACATGAATGTTTCTGCACCGCGCGTTACGCGGCGCGGGGTCTTTGGGCTAGCCGCCGCCCTCGGCGCGGCCACGCTCGGCGGATGCAACGACGGGCAATGGAATTCCATCGATATATCTGGGAGTTCGCCCCGCCTGGCGTTCGCGATGACGCGCGCCTCCGACGGCGAGCAAGTGAGCGAGGCCGATTATCGCGGCCAAATCGTCCTGCTTTATTTCGGCTATACGTTCTGTCCCGACATATGTCCGACCACGCTCAGCAACGTCGTCGATATTTTGCGCCGCCTCGGGCCCGATGCGCGCCACGTTCGCTTTCTATTCGTCACCGTCGATCCCAACCGCGATACGCTGCCGGTGCTTGCCGAGTACATGAAAAGTTTCGGGCCGCGGTTCGTCGGGCTGCGCGGCACGCCGGACGAGATCGCGGCGCTCGCGCGGCGCTACCGCGTGGTCGCCACGGTGCTGCCGGCGACCAAGGATCATCCTTACGAGGTCACGCATAGTTCGGCGATCTATGTCTTCGACGCCTCCGGCGCGGCGCGTTTGCTGGTTTCCTCGCTCGCCGTCTCTCCGCCGCCGATCGCCGCCACGGCCGCCGATCTCAAGCGGCTCGTCGCGCATACCCGTCCGCAAGGATTTCTCACGCGGCTGATGGGCGTGGTCTAGCCGAGAAGCGCGATTCAATTGCGGCGGCAATGCCGTGCGCCGGAAACGCGGCGTGGAGCGGTTCGACGACGTCGGCCGCGCGGCCGAATTTTCCCGAGGGACGCGCCGCCTCAGCGGCCCGTCCAGCGGCTGGCAAGTTCGGCGAGTTCGCGAGATGCGTCGTCGGTTTCCTCCGTCGATTCTTCCTGCAGCCGCAGCGCGTTCAAGACGAGCAGCACGCCGGCGACGCTCATCATTCCCGGCGGAATCCAGCTGACGATACCGCCGATCTCCTGATCGCTCAACGCGTCGATCGATGGAAACAGCCGGCCGCAAAGATCGTAGTACGGATAGAGATCGCGCGCCGCAAAGGCAAGCATGGCGCCGACCAGGATCTGCGGGAACATGACTCCCAAAGACAGAGCGGCACGCGCGCCGTAGGAAATGCGCGCCGGCGGCTTCGGGCGCGGGTCGAGTACCAGACACCAAAATAACAGCCCGTCGACAACCATGCTCCAGTTCATGACCGCATAGAGCCTTGGATCGATCATCGCTCGGAAATGCACGGACGGGATGAGCCAGAAATAAAAGAGACCGACGAACAGCAAGGCGGCTAGCAGCGGCTGCTGCAGTGCGCGCACCAAGCCGACCATCGGGCGGCTTTCGACGAATCGCTGCAGCTTAGCCGGCATACCCTGTTTGATCGTTGCGCCCGTCCAGCCGATCGCGATCAGGAACGGGCCGAGATGATGCATGCTCACATGCTGAACGCGGTTCAGGAAGAACATGTGCTGCGACCAATATTCGAAGCGGGTCTGCAGCACGACGTAGAGGACGAGCATGCCGAGCAGAAAGAAGATCGTGCGCCACAGCGGCGGACGCTCCGCGGCGGGCGACAACGCCAGCCCGCGCCAGAACCAGAACAGAGTGAGCGCCGCGGCCAAATATTGAAGGGGGGCGAAATCCCAAGGTGCCCAGACCGGCATCCACGAGGGGTGGCTGTTGGAAAGCCAGAATAGGACCACGCCCAACGCGAGGATCGCCGCGTAGATCGCGCGGTCCCTTCCTTGCGGAGCGGCGCTGCGTGCGAAGCTCAACCCGCGCCGAAAAGCCTCGCGCGCGGGGCTCGGCAGAAATTCGCGCTTTGCGAACCGGGCGGAGACGGAAAACCTGGGATTGTCGATTTCAGCCACTCCCACCGAAGGCAACGGCGTCACGACCCGCGTCCGCCCGCGGCACGCGCCTATGTAGCGCAAATCGAGATTTCATCAACGCTTCGCCTCGCCGGACGGTCTAGGCCGGCCGTCAGCGTGAGGGGGCCGCGTTCATGTCTTCTTGAACGGCGCGAGTTCGGCATATTCTTCGAGCAATTCATCGACCGCGAGGCGCTCCTCGGTGAGAAATGCGTCGATTGCCCGGGCAAAACGCGCATCCGCGATCTCGTGCGCGGAATAGGTCGGGACCGCCGCGTAGCCGCGCGCCAGCTTGTGCTCGCCCTGCGCGCCGGCTTCGACGCGCGCCAGCTTATGGGCGATCGCGTAGTCGATCGCCTGGTAGTAGCAGACCTCGAAGTGAAGAAACGGGTGCTCCTCGATCGCTCCCCAATAGCGCCCGTAAAGCGCATCCTTGCCGATGAAATTCAGGGCTGCGGCGATCATCCGGCCGCCGCGTTTGGCGACGACGAGCAGGATATGTTCGGCCATCGACGCGCCGATCTCGGAGAAGAAGGCGCGCGTCAGATAGGGCCGCCCCCATTTGCGCGAGCCGGTGTCCATGTAGAAAGAAAAGAACGCATCCCAATGCGCTTCGGTGATCGAAGCGCCGGTCAAACGCTCGATCTCGATTCCGTTCGCCAGCGCCTCTTTGCGCTCGCGGCGGATCATCTTGCGCTTGCGCGCCGCGAGATCCGCGAGGAACGCATCGAAATCCGCGTAGCCGCGGTTGACGAAATGGAATTGCTGGCCGGTGCGCTGCAGAAAGCCGGCGCGGCGCAGATCTTCCCATTCGCCGCGCGTCGGAAAGGTGACATGGATCGACGAGGCGTCGATCTTTTCGCGCCAATTCCGCAAGCCGGCGACGAGCGCGTCGCGCGCCGCCGCGCCGCCATCGGGCGCAACCAGCAGGCGGCGTCCGGT
>JASHUD010000222.1 GCA_030040215.1 Methylovirgula sp. | reverse complement strand
CTCTATTTCAAGGGGTTCCACGCCATCGCCACGCATCGGCTCGCGCATGTCCTGTGGAACGCCGGACAGCGCGACCTGGCGCTTTATCTGCAAAGCCGCTCGTCCGAAGTCTTCCAGACCGACATTCATCCGGCGGCGCGGATCGGCAAAGGCATCTTTCTCGATCACGCGACGGGGCTCGTCATCGGCTCGACGGCAGTGGTCGAAGATGACGTGTCGATGCTGCAGGCCGTGACCTTGGGCGGCACCGGCAACGAAGGCGGCGATCGCCATCCGAAGATCCGGCACGGGGTGCTGATCGGCGCCGGCGCCAAGATCCTCGGCAACATCGAGGTCGGCCATTGCGCGCGCGTCGCCGCGGGTTCCGTGGTGCTGCGGTCGGTGCCGCCCAACAAAACCGTTGCCGGCGTGCCGGCGCGGGTCGTGGGCGAAGCAGGTTGCGCCGAGCCGGCGCGTACCATGGACCAGATTCTCGCCGCGAAGCGCGAATAGGCAAACCCAGCGCTTGCGCAGCTTGGCAGGGACGGAGGCGTGATCTTGGACAAGATCGAATTGCGCAAACTGCAGGCGTTTCTACGCGCCTCCTTCGGCAACGACAGCCTTCGGGTGCTGCCGGCCCAGCGCAATCCCGACGATGCGGAAGTGCACCTCGGCGAGCGCAGCATCGCTTCGATCGTCGTCGACGACGAGGACGGCGACCGTTCCTTCGCGATGGCGATGAAGATCCCGGTGGAACGTCACGTCCTTCAAGATTATCTGCGCCGGCTATTCGAGAACGACAAACTCAGGATCGTGCCGCGGCAGAGGAAGCAGGATTCGGTCGAGTTGAATTCCGGCGAGGATTATCTGGGCGTCATTTCCGCCGACGATCCGCAGGGCCGCAGCCACACGCTGCAGGTGGCAATTCTCGATTTCGACCTCGAGGATTATTGAGGCGAGGCTTCGCGGCTGCGTCAGAGCTTGATATTTTCGTCGAAGTTTTCCGCGTCGATCATCTCGTCGAAGGCGACGGCGAACCCGCCTTCGAAGATGCGTACGACGTGGCCGCTCGTCTTGCCGAGCGCAACCCGTGTGCCGACCGCCGGCTTGGCCGGCGTGCTCACCGCCGCTCCCGACATCGAAACGTCGATGAGCTTGACGACGTGTTCGCGGTCGCCTTCGATGGTGAGGATCGCGTGGCGCAGATGCGGCACGATGCGTTCGTGGCGGCGGTCCTCGGGCATGCCGAGCGCGTCGCGGTTGATGAGCCAGGTGAGCTGGTTGGCGATCTTCTCGCGCTTGACGAACGGAAGGCTCAACTGCAGCGCGAAACCGCGCTCCGTGTGGCGCACGATCTTGCCTTCGATGCGGCCGATCTGCTCGAGATAGGCGACGACGCGCTCGCCGATTTCGCCGCGCACCGGCGCGACAAGGGCCACCCCGCCGGGCGACATATCGACGGTCTGGCAAGAGAATTCGCGCTTGTCTTCAAGCATGTAGCGCCCGACAAGGGCGATCGCGACACGCTGGTGGCGACGCCGCTCTAGCGGTTTCTGGAGAGGTTTGAGCTTCAGTGTCATGACGCGCCGTGACCAAGCCCGATCCAAACCGGAGCAAGGCCGTAAGGTGAACGCCACGAGTTAAGGCTGTCTTAGCGGATTCGCAGAGAGGGCCGGTTTCCGCGCCCAAATGTCACTTGCCGCCGGGGAAAACCCTTAAGTGTGCGCGGGTTCCCGCCGCTTCGAGCGGTTCCGGCGCAAGCGGCTGCAATCCGGGGGGACTCGGCAGTTCGCGGTCATCGATCGCCCGCAGGGAACGCAACGTGAATTGATCGACCGGCAGAAGGCCGAGCCAGGTCGGGCGCGCCGCCGCCGTCATGAGCCCCAGAATGCGCGCTTGCGCATAGCCGTTGTGACGCAAGGGCAGAAGAAGAATTTCGAGATCGGCTTTCGCATAGCCTTCGGGTCTCGCCTCGGCGCAAGCGACCACCGGACAGGCGGCATCGACCACGGTCAACAGCACGGCCGCGACATTATGCACGTCGCGCGGCGACCAGAGGTCGAGAAACGAACGATTCTTCTGCTCGGTGCAGAACAGCGCATTGATGCGGCTGCCGGACATGAGGAACGGAAAACGATGCGCGACATCGATGTCGAGCAGGAACGTGTCGGCGAGCACCTTGCTGATCGCCGCGAGATCGACCTCGGAACGCTCCGGGGCGCCGCGTTTGCCGCGCAGCCGGTTCCAATAGTCAAAAAGCTCACGTGTCGCTGCCTGTCTCATTTCGATCCTCATTGCCCATTCCGGGAGGAAACGAGACGGCGTTGGTTCCAAATGGCACGCCGGTTCCCGGAATTTCCGTCTTTGGCGGGAATCGAGCAGCGGCCGTGCCAGGTATGACCGAAACATGCCGGGCCACGGCATAAGGAGGGAGGGCGGTCCTCATGCTTCGAGACGCGCGCTGCGCGCTCCTCAGCATGAGGGGCGAAAGCGCCTCGTCATCTCGTCCTTGGTGCGAAGCCAAATCGGGTTTATCCCGATTTGGTGAGCCTCGAAGGGCGACGGCGAAGCCCCTATGCAAATCTGTTATAACGCCGCGATGACGACCTACCGCTTCTCGATTGCGCCGATGATGGAATGGACGGACCGGCATTGCCGTTTCTTCCATCGCATCCTCACGCGCCGCGCGCGGCTCTATACCGAGATGCTCACCGCGGCCGCGGTGCTGCACGGCGATCGCGCGCGTTTGCTCGGGTTCAATGCCGCCGAACATCCGCTCGCCGTGCAGATCGGCGGCTCAGAGCCGGCCGATCTTGCGAAGGCCGCCTCGATCTGCGCCGACTTCGGCTACGACGAGATCAACTTGAATGTCGGCTGCCCTTCGGAGCGCGTGCAGAGCGGCGCCTTCGGCGCCTGCCTCATGCGCGAGCCTGAATTGGTCGCGGAATGCG
>JASHUD010000221.1 GCA_030040215.1 Methylovirgula sp. | reverse complement strand
TCCGGTCACGGCAACATCGAGACCGCCGTCTCGGCGATCAAGATGGGCGCCTACGATTTCATCGAGAAGCCGTTCAAAGCGGATCGCCTGGTGCTCGTCGCCGAGCGGGCGCTCGAGGCCTCGCGGCTCAAACGCGAGGTCAGCGAACTTCGGGCGCGCGCCGGCGCGGCCAACCGTATCGTCGGCAAGTCGAGCGCGATCCATCAATTGCATCAGGTGATCGAACGCGTCGCGCCGGCCAATTCGCGGGTGCTCATCACCGGCGCGCCGGGATCCGGCAAAGAGCTCGTGGCGCGCTGTATTCATGAGGCCTCGGGGCGCGCACAAGGGCCGTTCGTGGTGATCAACTCGGCGACGATCACGCCGGAGATGATGGAAATCGAACTTTTCGGCGTCGAAGGCAAAGACGGGCGCAGCCGCAAAGTGGGCGCCTTCGAGGAGGCGCACGGCGGCACGCTCTATTTCGACGAGATCGCCGACATGCCGAAGGAAACGCAGGGCAAGATCCTGCGCGTCCTGGTCGACCAGAATTTTCAGCGGGTGAACGGCACGATGCGCGTGTATGTGGACGTGCGGATTTTCTCGTCGAGCTCGCGCGATCTGCCGCGGCTCATCAACGACGGACTTGTCCGCGAAGATCTTTTCCACCGGCTTTCGGTCGTGCCGATCCGGGTGCCTTCGCTCTCCGAGCACCGCGAGGACATTCCCGAACTCATCGAGTTCTTCATGGAACAGATCTCGGTCACCACCGGCCTGCCGCGCCGTAAGATCGCTTCCGAGGCGATGGCGGTGCTTCAATCGCACGATTGGCCCGGCAACATCCGGCAGTTGCGCAACAACGTCGAGCGCCTGATGATTCTTGCGGCCGGCGATCCCGAAGCCGAGCTTGCTTCCGACATGCTGCCGTCCGAGATCGGCGCTTTGGTGCCCTCGACGCCGAACGGCGCCGGCGGCGAAAAGCTGATGAGCCTCCCGCTGCGGGACGCGCGAGAAGTCTTCGAACGCGAATATCTGATCGCCCAGATCAACCGCTTTGGCGGCAATATTTCGCGCACCGCGGAGTTCATCGGCATGGAGCGCTCGGCGCTGCATCGCAAGCTGAAATCGCTCGGGATCGACTGAAACGCTGGCGCAGCGGAGCTCAAGGTGGGTCGAATAGCTTATGTGAACGGCCGCTATCTGCCGCAGGCCCGGGCAATGGTGCACATCGAGGATCGCGGCTATCAGTTCGGCGACGGCGTCTACGAAGTTTGCGAGCTCAGCGGCGGCGCGCTGATCGACGAGGCGCGCCACATAGAGCGGCTGCGCCGCTCGCTCGGCGAGCTCGGCATCGCCGAACCCTTGGCGCCCGGCGCGCTTGGCCTCGTGGCGCGTCAGGTAATCGCCCGCAATCGGATCAAGGACGGCTATCTCTACATCCAAGTGACGCGCGGCGTCGCGGCGCGCGACCATTGCTTCCCGGCAAAATCGCTGCGTCCCAGTCTTGTTATGACAGTGCGCGGCATCGATCCGGAGAAGGCAGCGGCGCTCGCCGCGCAAGGAATCGGCATCGTTTCCATGCCGGATCTTCGCTGGAAACGGCCGGACATCAAGACGATCGGCCTGCTGCCCAACGTTCTCGCCCGGCAGGCGGCGAAGGAAAAGGGCGCTTACGAGGCCTGGCTCGTCGATTCCGACGGCATGGTGACGGAAGGCGCGGCCTCCAACGCCTGGATCGTCGGACACGATGGCGTGATCGTAACGCGGCACGTCGACCATGCCATCCTGCGCGGCGTCACGCGCAGCACGCTGCTCGAGCTGATTGCCGCCGAGGGATTGCGGCTCGAAGAGCGCAAATTCGGTCTGGCCGAAGCCAAATCCGCACGCGAAGCCTTCATTACCGGCGCGACCAGCCTGGTCATGCCGGTCGTGCGGATCGACGACACGCCGATCGGCGACGGCAAACCCGGCGCGCTTACAATTTCCTTACGGACGCGTTTTCACAGCGTAGCCAAGGCGAGCCGGTGATTTCTCGAAACGCGATCTGCCGGGCAAGACTTGGAGAGCTTTTCTTCGGGATAAAGTCCTGCTTGCGGGAGGTCATGGCAAAGATCTAATGGAGTCGATTGGCCTTCAAAGCAGAGCTGCCGGCCGATCTAACTCGTGGCATTTCTGTAACGATCCGGGTCGCGCCTTTGGTCGAAAGTCGGCCGACCTCAATAAAGAATGGACAAGAAAATGGCGGCAGAACGCACACAAAATCTGCAAGACACGTTTCTGAACTTTGTCCGGAAAAATAAAGTCCCCCTCACGATCTTTCTGGTCAACGGCGTCAAGCTACAAGGCGTGGTCACCTGGTTTGACAATTTCTGCGTCCTCTTGCGCCGCGACGGACACTCGCAACTCGTCTACAAACACGCGATTTCGACCATCATGCCGGGACATCCGATTCAGATGTTCGAATCCGGCGACGAGGCGCAGGCGGAGCCGTGAGACGATGAGTCCGGCGGGTTCGAGGCGGATTTGAAGGACGCAAGTCTCGTTGCCGGCGAGAAAACGCGGGCGCTTGTCGTCGGGCCCAATCTCCGCAAGCGCGGCGAAGCCGAGCCGACGAAGCGCGTGTCGCACGAGCGGCCGCCCGAAGCGCGGATTGCCGAAGCGCGCGGTCTCGCCGAGGCCATCGACGTCTTGGTGGTCGACGCCAAAATCGTCTCGCTCGTGGAGATCCGCCCGGCGACTTTTCTTGGCCGGGGAAAAGTCGAGGAGATCGCCGCGCTGGTGGGCGAATGCGACATTGCTCTCGTCGTCCTGGATTGCGCGCTTTCGCCCGTGCAGCAGCGTAATCTCGAAAAGGCCTTCGGCGCCAAGGTGATCGACCGTACCGGCGTGATCCTCGAGATCTTCGGGCGGCGGGCAAGGACGCGCGAGGGCGCGCTGCAGGTCGAACTTGCGCACCTGACCTACCAGAAGTCGCGCCTCGTGCGGTCGTGGACGCATCTCGGGCGGCAACGCGGCGGCTTCGGATTTCTCGGCGGTCCCGGCGAAACGC
>JASHUD010000220.1 GCA_030040215.1 Methylovirgula sp. | reverse complement strand
ATGAAGATGAAGTAGACGCGAATAGATACTCTTGGATTACTTCTTGGTTTGCATTCATAACACTCGGAGGTTCTGACGAAAAAGCTTATTGGCGCTCTGAGAACCTAGAAAATTGGAAGAATTTGTCGGGAATTTAGCTTTGGCTTTGGTTTGCGGATGTCCCGCGGAAATAGGACTAATTGCGCTTGCCGCGCTGTTCCGCCGCGAACTTTCTTCCCGCGCCCGACGTTGCGGTCACCAGAACGCGTGAGAAAACATCTTCCTGACTTTTTTCTCGCAGGCTCGGCGGATGCACATTCTTTGCAGCGGGAGGGGTCCGTTGGGCCCCAATTATGCGTCTTGAAGAAGTGCGTGGATTCGCACATGTTTCTGGCTTGAGCCGGCATGGAAGCCGAGTCACTCTGCAGGAGCCACAGCACGAGGATGGGGCGAGAGATACAGGATCTGGCAAGCTTCATGAGCAAGCGATTTGAACTTTTACGGCGCAGTCTCGCCGCGACACTGCTGGCTCATCGCGCTCCCTTGGAGCGTGCCGAACCGCACGAGGAGCCGCGCAAATTGCGCGGCGGAACGACGCGGGTGGCCTTGGCGGCCGTGCTGCTTTTCGCTTTTCCTGCCGCCGCCGGCGCGCAGTCCTGGTCGGCGGACAAGGCGCAGCAGATCGACCAGCTTGTCGACCGTTTCCGTTCGCTCAAGAGCGACGGCGCAACCGCGCCGACGCTCAGCATTGCGATCGGAATCGACGGCAGGCTCGCTATGGCAAAGGGCTATGGGGCGAGCGACGGCAGGCCGGTGACCGGACACACCCTCTACGAGGTGGGCTCGCTTACCAAGCAGTTCACCGCGGCGGCGATTCTGGAGATGATTCGCGACGGCGCGACGAGCGTCCAATCGCATAAGAAACTCACCTTGAACACGCCGCTCGCCGACATTTTCGGCAAGAACAGCTATTGGACGGCGCAGCCCTGGCTGACCGTCGGCCGTCTGCTCACGATGACCTCAAACCTGCCGAATTTCACGCGCCGTCCGCCCACCGATACCAATCCCTGGGAGCCGGTCAGCGCCGAGCATTTGTTCCGCGATATCGAGAGTTCGACGCCGCCCGACTCGTCGAATGAATTCGATTACAGCAACACCAATTACTTCCTGCTGGCCGAGATCATGGAGCGGGTGGTGATACCCGGCGAGCGGGCTCCCGAATCCTATCATGACTTCCTGCGCAAGCGGCTCTTTGAACCGGCCGGCATGCTCAATTCAAGCTTTATCGGCGAGCTGCACGACGATCTCGATCCGCCCGATCCTTATGCGAAGCCGCAGTCGCAGCCGATCTCGACCGCCTCGGTCGCCCAAGGCGCAGTGCTTGCCTCGCCCGATTATCGCATGCGCCGGCGGCCGCCGTTCACCAATCCCGATTGGCTGAAAGGCAGCGGCGATGTGGTGAGCAGCGCGCTCGACCTTTTTGCCTGGCACAAGGCGCTCATGGACGCCGCGGTCATCCCCTCCGACGTGCGCGACCAGATGTTCTCCGACAAGGCGCGGGTGGGCCCGCTGATCTACTATGGCATGGGCTGGTTTTGCGAGCATAAGGACGACCGGGACGTCTACAGCCATTCCGGCGCGGTGCCGGGCTTTACCTCCTATAATGCCATTATCCGCCTCAGGAATGGCGCGGACTGGATATCGATTACCCTTCTGAGCAACTGCGACCAGCTTGACGGGCTGGATGCGCTTGCCGACAGCATTACCGAAACGGTGCTGCAGTAACGTTGCCGGCAGGTCGAACCCCCGCGCGAGACGAATTTCGGAGACCTGGGGCGGGTTGACCTGCTATAAGACCGCCTATTGCCCAGGCCGCGCCCAGCGGGGACCTTCGAGGGTTGGTCACTTGTCTCTGCGTCTGTTGCTCGTTCGCTCGATCGCGCTCATTCTTCTCGCGACTCTCGCGTTCGGTGCGCTCCTCGTTTATTTCCATGCGGTTCAAAAGGTGAACGCCGATATGCGGGTCGCCATGTCCGTCGGCCGGCGCATCGTCGATAACGCCGTCTACGACGCCGATGAAGTGGCCCTGCCGCGTCGTCGCCTTGAATTGCTGGTCGCCGATTTCAACGGCGACCGCAACCTGCGCGCCGTTCTGTTCAACCCCGACAACAGTCTTGCGCTTAATTCCTACCTTCAACCGCCCGAGCATGCGGTCTCGCCGTTTCTGTTCAATCTGCTTGCCGGACCGCCGCTGGTCGAAACGGTGCAACTGCCGCCGCTATTCAAGAATCTCGGCACGTTGATGCTCGAGTCGGACGCCCACAATGAGGTCGCCGAAGTCTCGAACGAGGCCGCGCTGCCGCTCACGATTCTGGCGGTGTTCTGCGGCTTCATCCTGCTCGTGCTGTATTTCACGCTCGGCCGGGCGCTGAAACCTCTCGAAGATCTGACTTTCGCGTTCGCGCGGATCGGCAACGGCGACTATCGGGCGAGAGTCGCGGCCTTTGCGCCGCGCGAATTGACGCGGCTCAGTTCCGGGTTCAATGAAATGGCCGTGCGGCTCGCCGAAATGGAACACCGCAATCTGCGGCTGCAGGAACAGCTCGAAACCGTGCAGGAAGAAGAACGCATCGAACTTGCCCGCAATCTCCACGACGAAGTAAGCCCGCTGCTTTTTTCGGTGGACGTCGATGCCATGACCATCAAGGAACTCGCGCAACCGAAAGACTTGAGAAAGATCGTCGAGCGAGCGAACGCCATTCGCAGTGCGGTCGCCGACATGAAACGCAACGTGAAGGCTTTGCTCGGCCAGCTTCGTCCTTCCGGGCTTCACGCCCTGAGCCTGGCGAGCGCCATCGAGAATCTCATTTCGTATTGGAAGAGCCGACGCCCGGAGATCGCTTTCAGCGCCGAATGTCCCGACAAGAGCTGGGGATCGCGCATTGACAGCGCCCTCTACAGCATAATTCGCGAGAGCCTCAACAATTCGGTCAAACACACGCAACCGTCGCGTATCGAAGTGTTGATCGAAGAGACGCATCATGGCGTGCTTGTCGTGCGCATCCTCGACGACGGCGGCGGCTTTGAGTTGAGCGCCGCGACGGGAGGGTTCGGGTTGATCGGCATGAAGGAGCGCGCCGCTCTGCTCGGCGGCACGTTGGTCGTCGAGAACCGCCGCGACCGGCCCGGCGTGGCGGTGACCGCGCGCTTGCCGCTGCCGAGCGGCGCCGACGACGCCTATCCGGCTGTCGAGGAGATCGCCGCGCAATGAAGATCTTGGTGATCGACGATCACGGCATCGTGCGCGAAGGGGTACGTCGGCTGCTCGGCACGATTCCGGGCACCGAAGTGGTCGAAGCCGGCACCGCGCAGCAGGGTCTCTCGAAATTGCGCGCCGAATCGCCCGACATCGTGGTGCTCGACATCAATTTGAACGGCAGCAGCGGCCTCGAACTTCTGCAAAGGCTGAAGAACGAAAACAAGGCGACGCGCATCGTGATGTTCACGATGTATTCGGAAGCGGGCTACGTGGCGCGCGCCTTGCGCGG
>JASHUD010000219.1 GCA_030040215.1 Methylovirgula sp. | reverse complement strand
CTGATCGCGAATAGCGGCCAAGCCAGGATATTGCGGCCGAGCAACCTGGCAGCCACGGCGACGACGCCCGTTCCCATCACCATGGCGAAATAGCCGGGAAAGAAATCCCTCAGCCAGAGAGGCCCGGCCTTGGCTGACAAGCCACGTGACATTCTGCGGTCCGAAAGCGCGTCCAGTCGAAACCATACGCGCTCGCGCCCTCCTTCTTCATGCAATGTGTGCCGCCGAAACGGCTCTCGGTGGCGCGGCAACGCCTTTGAGGCGGCGCTGCCAGTGAAGAGATACACAATATCGGCTGTTACAAATACTAATTTGAAGCCGCCAGCATAACTGCCGGTCAGCGGCCACTGCCCGTGCTCGGCTAGAGCCTACGCGAGAAAAGCCAAGCTTCGGCTCAACGGGAAGCGTGGGTTGAGGCAGCCGGTACTGGCGCTTCCCCGAAGGCGCGCCAGCGATACATGCCGCCGCCATTGTCGGACGCGGAGCCGAATGAAGGCGAGAACATAAAAGCCGATTTCGGCGAAGTGATACAGACGACGCAAGCAAAAGCGGGCATCTCGCGATTGAGTGATGCGCATCAGAGCCGATGCCATGCGTATCGCAAGCGGCCTCATGCCGGCGTGAAGTCGACTAGCGTCGTCGAGCAAATGGAGGCGTGGCATAGCGAACCTTGACCGAGCCCGCACCATGGTGAACATTATAGTAGGTCACGGCTTGCGGGCAGGCGCGCGCGCGCGCTAAGTTCCGGGCTCGATGTCAGCGGTTTCCCGGTTTGATCCAAGAATAGAGAGTCTTCGTGGCGTTGCCGCAATCGCCGTGGTCATCGCGGCGTTCCTGCCTCGAGCCGCCGGTAGCCAGACCTCTGACGCCGTTCCCTCCCATGTAGACGCATACCTGTGCGAGACTCAGCAGGAGGCCATCGCCTTTGCCGATCGGCTCGCGCAGGGTGACGACGAAGAAACCGCCAAGGACGCTGTAGGCAAAGCCGCAGGGGGCGAAGTGTGCGGACGCTACGTCGGCGAGGCAATCGTACAAGAACAAAAGCGCGCGACCAGCGCGGGCGTCGGGTACAGCCTCACGGCGTTTCGATTTGCCGGGGACAACCGAGTCGCGTGGGGTGCCGACGTGTCCGCGGCCAAAGAACAATCGGCGCCCTCGGTCATCGAACACCATTGAAGATTTGGTTGAGGGTATTTCGCCAGCGCTTTGGTTGCTGAGTGAATTTCTTCTTGGCTTTGCGGTCCCCCAACGCGAAGCCATTCAGGGACACGATTCCCGCCGCATCGCCGAAGCGGCGGTTCGTCACCGTGGGTTCCGATCTCCGCGCGAGCGGCTCAACATAACGCGGTATTCCAGCAACTTTTTCTGCGGATCGCGCCGGGCAGCTGCGCTGCAGCCCTTGCTCGCGGATCCTCTATCGCACGGCGGTCCGCTGTTCGCCATCTAGGAACGAAGGATTAGCCATTTCTTGCCGGCAGGACAACGGAGTCCGCCGCCGGTGGAACTGGAAATGCCGCGCATGCCTTAAAGAGCTTGTCAGTCGCGGCGGCCATCCTTTGAGCGACGATCTCCGGTTCACCGCTATGCTCTGCCGCGTAGTTCTGCGCCGCGACGACTTGCTTCTGTGCCGCATAGCACGGGCCATCGCTGGCAATCGGCGGCGCACCCGGAAGGCTGAAACAAACAACAATCCCGTCGTGCACCGTGCAGGAGGCTGACATCGGACCGGCGAGTGCGGCCGTCATCGGCGCCACGAACGCCGCGAGCCCAACGAGTCTGATCATAAAGCAATCCCTTCAGGGCGGAGAACGCACGAAAACATGGTTTGCGGGCCGAAATGCCACCGGAAGACTTCGCGATTCACCGGTCGCGGCGAGCGACGCGAATTCTATCGGTGAGATTCACTGCGTATCCGTCGGCGCAGCGATGTTGTTATATTCGTAGTTGATCACCAAATGCCGAGGCATCGAGCCGCCTGTTACATCGGTCTCCGACCGGATCAAAACGCCGCGATCCGGCGCGACCCAAGCTGTCATCGTCGCAACGACAAGCTTTTGGCTTACGCTATGCCCGGCATAGACCGCGAGAGTCGCCCCATTTACGGTTTCATCGCTGAGACGCTGGCAATCGGTAAAGCTCGCGGCGTGCTGGCGCACGAGTTCCTTGAGCTTGTCCAGCGGAGCGTGGATCTCTCGCCATTTGCTGGAACCAAACCGCACGAAAATCGCTTTGCCGGTGAAGATCGTCTCGGAGGTTTGCGAGGTGGGCGCCTTGGCGTTGGCTCCTTCCGTGCCTGTTGTAGAGTTTAAGGTAATTATGCTGGTGCTGTGATACGGCGTGTTGGCGCTGGTGAGGAGCGCGTCCGCAAGCCCCTTGCAGGCGGCGGCATCGGCGCGCGCGGAAGTTCCGGACAGGATCTGGCTCAGGAGCACGGCCGCGACGATTCCACCGGCGAAGAACGCGGACGATCTCGACCAAAGCGAATATTTGGCGCGCACGGGCGAATCTCCGATCGGCGGCCGAGGAAGCATGCGGGCATGCGGTTTTCTTTGGCTCGGCCGCCGATCTCTTTGGGCAACGAACATAGGCCACTCTCCCTTCTGAACCTATCGATATGGGTAGGCGTACCTCTTCCACGTCGATGCCAACCGAGAATCGTCTCCAATCCGCGCGAATCCGAACCACGGCCTCGGCGCGAGTAAAAACAATTGTTCGCCTCGCCATTTCACAT
>JASHUD010000218.1 GCA_030040215.1 Methylovirgula sp. | reverse complement strand
GTCGCGCGGTCGGCGAGCGAGAGATGCGCGAGACCAGGGCCGTAGAACTCGACGAACTTGCCGACGACGCCCTGTTTGCGCAGCATTTGCGTGACGGTGAGGACAAGATCCGTGGCGGTCACGCCCTCTTTCAACTCGCCGGTCAGCTTGAAACCGACCACTTCCGGCAAAAGCATGGAAAGCGGCTGGCCGAGCATACAGGCTTCCGCCTCGATCCCGCCAACGCCCCAGCCGAGCACCGAGAGACCGTTGACCATGGTCGTGTGCGAATCCGTGCCGACGAGCGAATCCGGATAGGCGACTTCGACCGTCGCGTTGCCGCGTTTCTCCTTCCGCGTCCACACGGTCTGGGCGAGATATTCGAGATTGACCTGATGGCAGATGCCGGTGCCGGGCGGCACGACGCGGAAATTGGCGAACGAGCCCTGCCCCCATTTCAGGAAACGATATCGCTCGCCGTTGCGGTCGTATTCGAGATCGACGTTGGTCTTGAACGCCCTGGGGGTGCCATAGGCATCGACGATCACCGAATGATCGATGACGAGATCGACGGGGACGAGCGGATTGATCTTCTGCGGATCGCCGCCGAGCTTCGTCATCGCGTCACGCATCGCGGCAAGATCGACGACGGCGGGAACGCCGGTGAAATCCTGCATCAATACCCGCGACGGCCGAAAGGCGATTTCGCGCTCGACGTTGCCTTTGTTGTCGAGCCATTCGGCGACGCCCTTGATGTCCTCTTTCGTCACCGAACGCCCGTCTTCGAAGCGCAGCAGATTTTCGAGCAGCACTTTCATCGAAAACGGCAGGCGCGAAATCCCGGCGAGCCCGTTCTTTTCCGCTGCCTTCAGCGAGAAATATTCATAGGTCTTGCCGCCGACGTTAAGTTTCTTGCGGCATTTGAACGAGTCGAGCGAAGCCATCGGCAGAAGTCCCGCGTGCTGGGAAAATCGGAAACCAGGCTTTATAGATAAGTTCCAATCTGCCGGCTACACGGCTGAAAGTCGCAATAAGCTTCCTACGATCAGGATTTCGTTCCGAACATGCAGATCGAGGCTTCGGCTCTCAGCGTCGAACGTGGCGGGCGCATCGTCTTCGCCGATCTCGGCTTCCGGCTCAAAGCGGGCGAGGCGTTGCGCGTCACCGGCCCGAACGGGGCCGGCAAATCGACGCTGCTCAAGGCGATCGCCGGGCTTTTGCCGCTTGCCGCAGGGAAGATCGAGATCGCGCCCTCCTCCGATGTCCGCCGCGCCGAACTCTGCCACTATGTCGGCCATGCCGACGCTCTGAAGCCCAATCTCACGGCGCTCGAAAATCTCGCCTTTCTCGCCGCATTGCTGGCCGCCGGCGCGGCGCGGCCGGGCGCGGCGGCCGTCGAAGCGGCGTTGGAGCGGCTCGGCCTCGCCGCCGTCGCCGACCTGCCCGCCGCCTATCTCTCGGCGGGCCAAAAGCGGCGCGCCGCGCTGGCCCGGCTCGTTGCCGTGTTTCGCCCGATTTGGCTCCTCGACGAGCCGCTGACGGCGCTCGATCCACCTTCGCAGGCGACCGTCCTGGAAATCATGGCGGCGCATATCGCGGCCGGCGGGATGATCGTCGTCGCGACCCACACGGGTTTGCCGATCGGCACCGCCGATCTGCCGCTCGGCCCGGCGGTGCGGCCATGAAACAGAGCGGCGCACCGCTGCCCTCGGCGCTCGGCGCGTTGCTTGTCCGCGATCTCCGGATCGGCCGGCGAATCGGCGGAGCGGCAAGCATGGGCGTGCTGTTTTTCCTCTGCCTCGTCGCGATCACGCCGTTTGCGGTCGGCCCGGATCTGGCGCTTCTCGCCCGGATCGGCCCCGCGATCCTTTGGATTGCCGCGTTGCTCGCCACCTTGCTCGGCCTCGACCGGCTGTTTCAAGCCGATGCGGAGGACGGCTCGCTCGATCTCTTCCTGATGAGCGACACGCCGCTCGAACTCATCGTCCTCGTCAAATGCCTGGCGCATTGGCTCTTGACCGGTTTGCCGCTGGTCATCGCGAGCCCGTTCTTCGGCCTGATGCTGGGACTCGATGCGCGCGCCTTGGAAGGCGTATCGGCCTCGCTCTTGATCGGTACACCGGCGTTGACCTTGATCGGCGCCATAGGCGCGGCCTTGATCGTGAGCTTGCGGCGCGGCGGCCTGCTGCTCGCGATCCTCATCCTGCCGCTCGCCATTCCGATCCTGATCTTCGGCGTCGCCGCGGCGAGCGGAGCAATGGCGTTCTTAACCCCATTTCTCGTGCTCTGCGGTCTGACGCTCGCGGCGCTCGCGCTGACGCCGTTCGCGGCGGCCTTGGCGTTGCGCAACGGAGCGGAGTGAGCATCACATCGGCGGAGCCAGTCCGTCCCGACCGACCGTGATCGAACGTGGCTCGATCAGCCCGTTATCGGCCAACGCCGCAACCGGGATGATGAATTGATTGCCCGGCTTCAGTTCGCTTCGATCGCTTACCACAAGGCTGACGATTTTTGTCGCCGGCGTGACCTTGATCTTGCTTTCGCCGCCGCGGAATTTCACCGTTAGGTCTTGGCCGTTGACGGCGGCGACGAGCGTGGCGACCGTCGCATTCGTCATCCTGCTGCCTGCGCCGGCGTCCCAGGGACGTTCGCCTTCGCCCGTGCCGCGCAACGCTTCCGGAAAAATATGGACTTCGAGGGCGATCCGTTCTCCGTCATCACCCGGCATGCTGGTGATGCCGACAAAGGAGCCAGGCTTGACGTCATGGAGCGATGCCTTAACGATCGCCACGATGCGGGCGTTCTTGCCGAGATCTATTTTCAAGGCGGCGCCGTCACGCGATTTGGCGAAGAGAACGTTGCCGGCCACCGAAAGAATCGTGCCGCGCACTCTCGTCGGATGCAGTTCCTCGGCGAGACCGGC
>JASHUD010000217.1 GCA_030040215.1 Methylovirgula sp. | reverse complement strand
ATGGAGGATACGGAGCGGCAGATTCGCGAGCTGCTGCACAAGATCGGCGTGGCGCGATAGAGACGAAGGCGATGCGGGAAATCGTCATCGACACCGAAACGACGGGGCTCGATCCGGCGAACGGTCATAGGATCGTCGAGATCGGCTGCGTCGAACTCTTCAATGCGATTCCGACCGGCCAGACTTTTCACGAATATATCGACCCCGAACGCGACATGCCGGACGAGGCGTTCCGCGTGCATGGGATCTCCGCGGAATTTCTCGCCGGCAAGCCGAAGTTCCGCGACATCGCCCAGCGTTTCGTTGCATTTCTTGGCGAAGCAACACTCGTCGCCCACAATGCCGAATTCGATGTCCGTTTCCTCAATACCGAACTTGCCGCGCACGGCCACCCCGCGATCGGCTTCGAACGGGTCGTCGATACATTAACATTGGCGCGCCGCCGGTATCCCGGCGCGCCGAACAGTCTTGACGCGCTCTGCCAGCGTTACAGTATCGACGTAAGCCGCCGCACCAAACACGGCGCGCTGCTCGACGCTGAAATTCTCGCTGAGGTCTATGCCGAGCTGACCGGCGGACGGCAGGCGAGTTTCGTATTGCAAACGGCCGCAACAGCACGCGTCAACGGCCCGGTTCGCCTCATCCGCCCGGTGGTGCTGGCGCCGCGCATCGACGCCGTGGAGCTTGCCGCGCACACGGCATTCATCGCGCGCCTCGGCCAAAAGGCGATCTGGCGCAACTATCCGCTCGCGCACGCGCCCGACGCGGAAACGACGCCGCTGCCGGTCGTGCCGGTGCGCTCCGGCGAGACCGTTTCGCCGTCCTAGGCAAATCGAGCCTGCAACGCGGCGCGATTCGATGCGCGCGGCGATTTACGTTGGCGCGGCCGGGGCATCGGGCTTGGCGGCCGTTTCCTCCATCCGGCGGCGATAGAGCGTCGCAAAGTCGATCGGATCGATGTAGAGCGGAGGGAAGCCGCCGCCGCGCACCGCTTCGGCAATGATCTGCCGGGCAAACGGAAACAAAAGCCGCGGACATTCGATCATGACCACCGGATGGACGTCGTTCTGCGGGATGTTGGCGACGCGGAAGAGCCCGGCGTAATTCAGCTCGAATTTAAACAACGTATCGGCGCCCTCGCCGGCCGAACCCTCAAGCAGGAGCTCGACCTCGTAGTCGGTCGGCGCGACCTGCCGGGCATTGACGTTCACCTGGATGGAGATCTGCGGCGGTTTGGCCTGCGGCCCCAGCGAGCGGGGCGCGTTCGGATTCTCGAAGGAAAAATCCTTCGTATATTGCACCAGCGCATTGAGCGTGGGCGCGGTGTTTGTCGTGCCGCCGTTCCCGTCCGCCATGTCTTTCTCCGCGTTTATCCGGCGCTCGCCGGTAGCATGGATGGATGTTGCGAACAAGCTGCGGGCTTAGTTCCGATCGTGTTCGTCGATGTGCCGCCAATCCTGCGGAGAGAGGTCGATCACGTCAGGCTTCTCGGTGGACGGGGACGGTCGGCGCATCGTCGGCGCCAGCAGCGCAAGTCCCACGCAGTCGGAAAGAAAGCCCGGCAGGATGAGCAGGACGCCGCCGAGCGCCGCGAGAATGCCGCTTTCCAATGCGCGCGGCGTGAGACGGATGACACCGTCCTTGAGTACCGCTCTGAGTTCTTGTCGTGCCGTGCGGCCGAGCCGGCGTAGCAATACGGCGCCGAGCAAGCTTGTCAGCAGCGTGACAAGGATTGCGCCGCCGAGCCCAATCGCGGCCGTGACCAGCCCGAAGACGAAGATCTCACTGAAAATCCACAGGCCCAATCCGAAAAGCAAGATTGCGGCAAACGGCATCGTCGTCTCTCCCGGGGGCTGCGGTTCGCGGCCGCCCAGCCTATATGCTAGAAGCCTTTCGGTACGCCACAATTGGGACCGCGCATGCACGACCCGCTGGACGCTTCGACGATCATCTTCGCGCTTTTGGCGATATTCGTCTTGTGGAAACTTCGCTCGGTCCTCGGTACGCGCACCGGCAGCGAAAAGCCTCCATCGGTCCCGTTTTTGCGCCGCGCGGTCGACGACGGCAAGGTTGTGCCGCTGCCGGGATTGACGGCGCGTCCGGCCATCGAGCCCAATCCGGATCGTTGGCGACCCTATGCCGAACCCGGCTCGAAGGTCGCCGAGGGGCTCGACGCAATCACCGCCGCGAGCCCGGGCTTTACGGTCGATACGTTTCTGCGCGGCGCGAAGACCGCCTACGAAATGATCGTGACGGCCTTTGCTTCCGGCGATCTCCAGACGCTGCAAAATTTGCTCGACAAAGACGTATTCGACAGTTTTTCGGCGGCGATTGCGGGGCGCGAAAACCGCGGCGAGCGCATGACGACGCGCGTCGTCTCGATCGATCAGGTGACAATCGAAGAAGCCGGTATGCGCGGCGGCTCCGCGCAGATCACGTTGCGCTTTTCGGCGAAATTGATCAGTGCCACCCGCGACAGATCGGGGGCGGTGATCAGCGGCGATCCCGAGCAGAGCGCCGATATCGCCGACGTCTGGACGTTTGCCCGCGACGTCTCTTCGCGCGATCCGAACTGGAAGCTCGCCGCGACACAGACCGGACATTAAGCGGTGCTTTCGCCTTCGGGTTGCTTCGCAGGCGGCTTGGGATGCGACTAAGTTGCCGTCGAGGAGCGCCGCGTGCCGCGCAGCGGCTGGGACATTCACATGGGGTCGGTTTTTGCACCTTCCGCTGTGCCACGGGCCTCGCTAGCGCCACGCAGCTTCGCGGAAATCGACGGATTTGCCGGTGACGATCATCTCGAGGCCTTTCGCGTTTTTGCCGAGCAAGCGGCGGCGATCCTCGAACGCCGCCTGCCGCTGCGCCCGGCGCGCGCCGCCTCGCCGGCGCTGATCGCGGTCTTCCGCGCCGCTCTCGCCGAGCCTGTTTCCACGCCAGCCGTGGCGCGACGTTTTTTCGAAGAACATTTCGAGGCCTTCGCGGTCGCGCCGACACCCGGCTTCGTCACCGGCTATTACGAACCGGTCGTCGCCGGCGCCTTGGCACCCTCGGCGCAATTTGCGGCGCCGATTCTTGCCCGGCCCAGCGAGCTCGTCACCCTGCCGCAAGGCGCCGCGCTCCCCGACCGGCCGGAACTTTCGGCGGCGCGGCGACTGCCCGATCGGCGGCTCGTCCCCTATCCCGAGCGCGCCGAAATCGAAGCGCATTTGGATCGCTTCCAACCGATCGTCTGGCTCGAAGACCCCGTCGAAGTCTTCCTTGTGCAAGTCCAAGGGTCGGCGCGCGTCGTCCTGCCGGACGGTCGGCAGATCCGCCTCGTCTATGCCGGCCGCAACGGCTGGCCCTATACTTCGATCGGCGCCATCCTCATCGAGCGCGGCGAGATCGCCCCTTCCGAGATGGGGCTTGCGGCGCTCAAAGCCTGGGTGAGGGGGCACGGACAGAATCCCGGCGAAGCCGGCACTGCGCTTCTTCACGCCAACAAATCCTATGTGTTTTTCGCGATCGACCCACATCTTCGCGAAACTGACGGTGCGCGCGGCGGGGCCGGAGTGAGCCTCACGCCGCTACGTTCCATCGCAGTCGATCGTACGATCTGGTCGTACGGCTTGCCGTTCTGGCTTGATGGCGATTTGCCCTGGAAGGGCGACGAGCCGACGCCGTTCAGCCGGCTGATGATTGCCCAGGACACGGGGTCGGCGATCCTCGGGCCGGCGCGCGCCGACATTTTCTTCGGCAGCGGCGCCACGGCCGGCGAGCGGTCCGGCGCGGTCCGCCACGCTTGCGAGTTTATCGTCCTCCTGCCAAAAACTCCCGGATGAGCTTCGTGCGGGACATCCGGTTGCGGCGGCTTTCGGCGGAAGAGGTCGAACTATGGCTCGATGCGATGCGCGACGTTGCGCCGCGTCAAGAAGCACATCGGCCGGAGGTGGGCCAGCGTGCGCCAAAGAAGCCGGAAAGCGCTATAAAATCAACTAATTTGGGACATAAACCGAACCCCGCGCCGGCGCCGCGGCGGTTGCCCGGATTGGCGCCGCTCGACCGCCGCGCCCGGCAAAGGCTGGCGCGCGGCGCGATTCCGGTCGACGCCGCGATCGATCTTCACGGGATGCGCCAGCAGGAGGCGCATCACGCTTTGCTGGGATTTCTGAGCAGCGCACAGCGCGAAGGCGCGAAAATCGTGCTGGTCGTTACCGGCAAGGGAGAGAGCCGCGATGGGATCGAGACGGGCGTCCTGCGCCGCGCCGTGCCGCTCTGGCTGCGTGCCCCGGATTGGCGCCATCTGATCGTCGGGTTCGAGGAGGCGGCACGTACGCATGGGGGCGCCGGCGCACTTTATGTCCGGCTGCGCCGCCACGAGCGGCGCTAGAGGTAATTAGTGCTCGTCGTCATCTTTGCCGTTGCCGAGAAAGGATGGCGAAGGCGGCAATCGTTCCCGTCCCGGCAATGAATCATAGAGCCACCTTGGCGGCTTTGCCGCGAGAGCGGAGATTTCGATGCCCAAGGATTGGACGGCGGCGAGCGCGCCTTCGCTCGCCGATTTCGAGGCGATCGCGACGGCAGCCTACGCGCGCCTGCCGGCGCGCTTCCGCAAGCTTTGCGAAGGGCTCGTCA
>JASHUD010000216.1 GCA_030040215.1 Methylovirgula sp. | reverse complement strand
ATGTTGCAGGTTGTTTCGGCCAACCGCCTTACGGACGGAATCGTCGTCTATCTGGGCCCCCGGGACCATTGGGTCGAACGGCTTGAAGCGGCTACGATTTTCGCAAATGAGGCGGAGTGTGAGGCGGGGCTCGAAAAGGGCCGCGCCGCAGTCGCCGCCAATTTGATCGTCGATCCGTTTGCGGTAGCCGTCGTCGAAGAAGCGGGAACGCGCCGTGCCGTGAGCTTGCGCGACGCGATTCGCGCCTTGGGTCCGACCATCGCGTACGGGACGGCCGAGCGGAGGTGAAATGTACCGCTACGACGAATTCGATGCCGCTTTCGTAGCCGAGCGGGTCGCGCAGTTCCGAGATCAGGTCGCCCGCCGCCTGAAAGGCGAATTGACGGAAGAGCAATTCCGTCCGCTGCGCCTCATGAACGGCGTCTATCTGCAGCTGCACGCCTATATGCTGCGCATCTCCATTCCCTATGGCACGCTTTCGTCGCGGCAACTGCGCATGCTCGCCCACATCGCACGCCGTTACGACAAGGGCTATGGCCATTTCACGACTCGCCAGAACATTCAGTTCCATTGGCCGGCACTCGCCGACGTCCCGGATATCCTGGCGGAGCTCGCGACCGTCGAGATGCATGCGATCCAGACGTCCGGCAACGATCTGCGCAACGTCACCGCCGATCAATTCGCAGGCGCTGCCGCCGACGAGATCGAAGATCCCCGTCCCTATTGCGAGATCTTGCGGCAATGGTTGGCACTGCATCCGGAGTTTTCGTTCCTGCCGCGCAAATTCAAGATCGCGGTAACCGGTGCGGCGCGCGATCGCGCCGCCATTCAGGTCCACGACATCGGCTATCAAATTGTCCGCAACGCCCAAGGCGAGACCGGCTTTGCCTGCTATGTCGGCGGAGGATTGGGCCGAACGCCTATGATTGCGCACAAGATCCGCGACTTTCTGCCGAAGGCCGATCTCCTCGCCTATACAAGCGCGATCATGCGGATCTACAACCTCGAAGGCCGGCGTGACAATAAATTCAAGGCCCGTATCAAGATCCTCGTGCACGAGAAAGGGGCGGCCGCGATTCGCGCCGAGGTCGAGGAAGAATTCGCCCGCGATCGCGACCGTGCGGTGCGATTGCCGCAGACCGAGATCGACAGAATGGCGGCCTATTTCGCCGTGCCGGGGCTGCCGGAACGGCCCGTCCGGTCGAGCGCCTTTGAGGCGCGCCGCGCCAAGGATCCGAACTTCGCGCGATTTGTCGATCAGAACGTCATCGCGCATAGGATGCCGGGCCATGCCATCGTCACCGTTTCGCTGAAGCCGATCGGAGGTACCCCCGGCGATGTGACCGCCGAGCAAATGGACGGCGTGGCCGATCTTGCGGAAGCCTATTCGCAAGACGAGGTGCGCGTGGCGCATGAACAAAACCTTGTTCTGGCCCATGTCGCGCTCGATGATTTGCCGACCGTCTTCGATCGGTTGATCGCGCTTGGCCTCGCCACGGCGAACGTCGGTCTTGTTACGGATATCATCGCCTGCCCCGGCCTCGATTATTGCGGACTCGCCACGGCGCGCTCGATCCCGATCGCGCAGCGCATTTCGGAGCGTTTCGGCAATGGCGCGCGAGCGCGCGACATCGGCGAGCTCAAGATCAACATCTCCGGCTGCATCAACGCCTGCGGGCATCATCACGTCGGCCACATCGGCATCCTGGGCCTCGAGAAAAGTGGCGTCGAATCCTATCAGATCACGCTCGGCGGATCGGCCGATGAAAATTGCGCTCTGGGCGACCTCGCGGGACCGGGATTTTCGAGCGATAAGATCGTCGATGCGATCGAGACGATCGTCGAAACCTATTTGAAAGTCCGCGCCGGCAAGGACGAAGACTTTCTCGCCGCCTACCGGCGCGTCGGCATGGCTCCGTTCAAGGAAGCGCTCTATGAACGCGTCTGAGGGCTCTCTTTTCGGCGACCAGATCGCCGCTTCGCGGCTCGCCGAGAAGTTTTCCGCTCTCGACACACGGAAACTGTTGCGCCTCGTAATCGAGGACCTCTTTCCGGGACGCGTCGCGCTGGTTTCGAGCTTCGGTGCGGATTCGGCCGTGTTGCTGCACATGGTCTCCGCAATCGATCCGGCGACTCCCGTGCTTTTCCTCGATACGCTGCAGCTCTTTCCGGAGACGCTCGCCTATCGCGACCGGCTCATCGAGCAGCTTCGCCTGACCAACGTCGCGACTCTCAAGCCCGACGACAAGCTTCTCGCCGCCGAAGATCCCGACAAATTTCTGTGGGCGCACGATCCCGACCGATGCTGCGCAATCCGCAAAGTGCTGCCGCTCGGCAACGCCTTGCAGCCTTATGACGCCTGGATTACCGGCCGCAAGCGTTTCCAGGCGGCGACGCGCGCCGCTCTACCGCTGTTCGAAGCGGAGGGAACGCGCCTCAAGGTCAATCCGCTTGCGGCATGGACGAAAGCCGAAATCGACGCGTATTTCGAAAAACACGGTCTGCCGCGCCACGTGCTCGTTGCCAAGAACTATCTCTCGATCGGCTGCGTGCCGTGCACCTCGCCGATCCGGCCGGGCGAAGACGCCCGCGCAGGGCGGTGGCGCGGGCGCGGCAAGACGGAATGCGGCGTCCATGCCATGACGCCCGACGCCGGCGCGGATATTTGAAATGGCGCTGCTCAAGGGCGGCCGCTTCGTGCCCGATCCGTGGCGGCACCTGCACGATCTCGAAGCGCTGCCGGCGGAAGGTCATGTCATCCTGGACGTGGAGCATTGGCGGAGCGCGGCGCAGCGCCCGACCAACGTGGCGTACGGTCTCTCGCTTGCGCCGAGCCAGCCTGTCGCGGCGATCGCCGCCGACTTGCCGTTCCTGAGCTTGATCGCAATCCAATTTCCGAAGTTCACGGATGGCAGAGGCTATTCGCTCGCCCGGCAGCTCCGCCAGCGTTATCACTTTGCCGGCGAGTTGCGCGCCACCGGCGATATTTTATTCGACCAGCTCCAATTCCTGGCGCGCTGCGGATTTGACGCGTTCGAAATCAACGACCCGATCACCATCCGACTGCTGAAAGAAGGCCATAACCCGGACGCGATGCAGCTCTTCTATCAGCCTGGCGACGGACCCGAAAAGGATGTCGGCACGAGCCCATGGAGACGCCGGTCGATATCGTAAGGTCCGCTTAGGCACTGCAGCCGCACTGCGGGAGAGTGCGTCGCGCGTCGCGCCAGCCGCCCGGGATTGCCGGTTCGTCAAGCTGGCGCTCGAGAATGATCTGCAAACCGCACAGAATCGGCTGATCGGTTTTATCGATGGCGCGATCGACGGCGCGCCACTCGTGCGCCCGCGCGTCTTCGCCGAATTCGCGGACCACGCGTGCCGCGAAAACACCGACCGAAACGCCGCGTTGGTCGGCGGCCTGTTTGACGCGAGAGAGGAAACCCAATCCGAGCGAAGCCACGGCCGCATGTGCGACCTTCTCGTGGGAGCAGGTGTGTACGATCTCGTCGAGCAACACGGGAAGCCTCCTCTTAACCTCGGCAACACCGAGTTCGACTGCGCCTGCAGCGCACGAGCCCCGATGTTGCGATCCAATTCGCTATGCTTTTAGGAAGCGTGTCGGCCGCCAATCGAACGATTTACAAGCGACCGATCCGACAGATGCGATCAATGACAGCCGAAGCCGGCATTCTCATGACAGCAAGACGATTCTTTCGTGTTGCATCGCGAAGAATTGTCACGCAATTG
>JASHUD010000215.1 GCA_030040215.1 Methylovirgula sp. | reverse complement strand
GTAATCGCGCTTGGCCACCAGGTCGAGATGCGCGACGAGCGTCTGCATCGCGGGATCGAAACGGTCCTTCTCGCGCAACTGGATGGCGATGCATTCGGCGAGATTGCGGGCGCCAACGCCGGAAGGCTCGAAACTTTGGATGAGCGCGAGCACTTTTTCCGTTCGCTCGACCGTCGCGCCGAGCCGGGCGGCCATTTCCGCCGTGGTGTCGGTGAAATAGCCCGCGTCGTCGATTGAATCGATCAGGCTTTGTCCGATCAGCCGATCGACGGGGTCGGAGGTCGCCAGCCGCAGTTGGGCGACGAGGTGATCCCGAAGGCTGACTTCGGCGGCGACATAAGCTTCGAGATTGGCTTGCTCCGCGGCATTCTGCGTAGGCGCGGGCGCGCCCGACCAGGAGTTTGCAGACAGGCCGGCGCCTTCCGCGAATTCCTGGTGTTCACGCGGCGTCGGCGGCGCTCCGTCGTCGAACGAATTGGTAAGTTCCGTGCCGAGGCTCGCCTCCAGCGCACCGCGGTCGGTCGCAAAGGACTCCGAATTCCATTCGGCATCGCCGGCATCGTTGAAATCGGCCGTGAGAGACTCGCTGGCTTCGCCGTTTGCCTCTGCCGCTATAGGCGGCGGCTCTTCCCCGTCCGGCGCGTCCTCGGCGCGTTCGAGAAGCGGGTTGCGTTCAAGTTCTTCCTGGACAAAGGCGGCAAGCTCCACGTTGGAGAATTGGAGGAGCTTAATCGCCTGCAGGAGCTGCGGCGTCATCACCAGGGCCTGGCCCTGGCGCAGGAGAAGCTTCGTGGTGAGCGCCATTACGCTGCTTACGACCCATACTTGGCTGCGGCGCAAGCCGCGGCCCGTTTCTTGCTTGCAGCGTATTTATAGCATGGGGAGTGCGATTGTCCCCGGCTTTGTGCGGAGAATCGAACTTATTTCCCCCGCTGGGAAGGTTACTCGTCCGGATGGTTACCCCTAGTCCGGCTCCGCTACCGGTTCCTGATAATCAACCCCCACCAGATAGAGACCCGCGGCCGGCGCGACCACGCCGCAACGGGCGCGGTCGCGCGCTTCGAGGGCCGCCTGCAGGTCCGCTCGGCTCCATTTGCCAGCCCCAACATGTTCGAGCGAGCCGACCATGGAGCGCACCTGATGGTGAAGGAACGAGCGGGCGCTGGCATGGATCTCGATCGTATCGGCGGCTTTGACGACGTCGAGCCGATCGAGCGTCCGAACCGGACAAGCGGCTTGGCATTCGGCATCGCGAAATGTCGAGAAATCGTGTTTGCCGATCAGAACCTGCGCGGCGTCGTGCATGGCGCCTGCATCGAGCCGGCGCTTGACCAACCAAGCGCGTTGCGCTTCCAGCGTCAGAGGCGCGCGGCGGTTGACGATTCGATAGAGGTAATGGCGACGCAACGCGGAGAATCGCGCGTCGAAATCGTCGGCGACGCGTTCGGCGTGCACAATCGCGATGCGCTGCGGCCGCAAATGCGCGTTGAGTGCGTCGCGCAGGACGTCGCCCCGCCAATCGCGATCGAGATCGGCATGCGCCACTTGGCCGAGCGCATGCACGCCGGCATCGGTGCGCCCGGCACCGCGGATGACGATCTCTCCGCCGCAGAGAGACGCAAGCGCCGTCTCGATCGCCTCCTGGATCGAGAGGCCGTTGGCCTGCCTTTGCCAGCCGACGAACCCGGTGCCGTCATATTCGATGGTGAGCTTGTAGCGGGGCATCAGCCGACAGCGGGAAACAGGGCGCCCGCCGAAATGCGCGCGCCGCGCAGGAATTCGTCCGCCGACATCGGCGTTTTCCCGGCGCGTTGGACTTCGAGGAGCTGTAGCGCGTCGATGCCGCAGGCGACCGTGAGCCGGTCGAGAACGAGACCCGGCGTGCCGGTGCCGGTCACCGGCCGACTGCGCAGGACTTTGACTCGCTCCAGGCCTTTGCCGAGATCGGCGTCGAAAAACGCGCCGGGATGGGGCGACAGCGCCCGTACCAAATTATGAAGTTCGTTGGCGTTCTTCGACCATTCGATGCGCGTCTCCGGGTTGGTGATTTTTCGCGCGTAGGTCGCGCCTTCTTCGCCTTGCGGCGTGAAGGCGAGAGTCGCTGCGGCAAGCGCTCGCGTCATGAGACCGGCGCCGAGCCCGGCCAGGCGTGCGCGTATGTCCGCGGCGCTATCGTCGGGCCCGATCGCGATGCGCTCGGCGAGCGCAACGGGGCCGGCATCGAGACTTTCCTCCATGCGCATCACCGAGACGCCCGTCTGCCGATCGCCGGCCATGATGGCACGCTCGATCGGCGCCGCGCCGCGCCAACGCGGCAGGAGCGAGGCATGAAGATTGAGACAACCCAGCGCCGGCGCGTCAAGAATGGCTTTGGGCAACAGCAGCCCAAAGGCGACGACGACGGCGACGTCGGCGCGATGTGCCGCGAACGACTCTGCCTCCGCTTTGGACTTCAAACTATGTGGTGTCAGCACCGGCAGCCGTAGGCGTTCGGCGGCGACATGCACGGGGGATGGCAACGTCGCAAGCCCGCGCCGCCCGGCAGGTTTCGGAGCGCGCGTATAGACGGCGGCGACGGCATGGCCTTGCTGGACGATCTCGACGAGGGTCGGCACGGCAAATTCGGGCGTACCCATGAAGACGATGCGCACCGGGCCGGTCCTTGCAGCTCGCGAAGTCAGGCGCGCTCGGTTTCGATGTCGTGCCGGCCCGGCTTGCGCTCTTCGTTCTCGCGTTTGCCCGCCTTGTTGAATTTCTTCAAGACGCGGTCGCGCTTCAGGCGAGAGATATGGTCGATGAACAGAACGCCGTTCAGATGGTCGAGCTCGTGCTGCAGGCAGCGCGCCAGAATACCCTCCGCCTCCAGCTCCTGGCGTTTGCCCTCGCGGTCGAGATAGCCGACATGCACGCTTACGGGGCGCACCACTTCCTCGAAAAATTCCGGAATCGACAAACAGCCCTCCTCGCGCGCCGCCGTCTCTTCGGAGGACCATAGGATTTCCGGGTTGACGAAGACCATCGGGTTTGGGCCGGCGTTCTCGTCCTCGCGCTTGGCGACATCGAGCACCATCACCCGCTTCGGAACGGCAATCTGTGTCGCGGCAAGCCCGATGCCCGGCGCCGCGTACATGGTCTCGAGCAGATCGTCCATGAGCGCGCGCACCTCGGCATCGACCTGGGCGACGGGCTCGGCCCGTTGGCGAAGTCGTTTGTCCGGCAGGGTAATGATCGTTCGGATGGCCATGGGCACGCTCGTCGATGAGCCTTATGACATAGGCATCGCGGCGCGCGAGGTCAATTTCGAGCGCGGGCGCTCAGGCGGCGCGCACGGTGCGCAGGAAATCCTCGACCTGTTTGGAAAGAACCTCGGACTGGCGGGTAAGGTCGGTTGCGGACTTCAAGAGTTCTTTGGCGGCGGCGCTGGAATTCGCGGCGGTTTCGGTCACTCCGACGAT
>JASHUD010000214.1 GCA_030040215.1 Methylovirgula sp. | reverse complement strand
GCTGGGCGCGGAACTGGTGCTCACCCCCGCTCCGCAGGGCATGAAGGGCGCCATTACCAAGGCGCAGGAACTCGCGAACACCATTCCCGGCGCCGCCATCCCGCAGCAGTTCGACAATCTCGCCAATTCCGAGATCCATCGGCGCACCACCGCGGAAGAAATCTGGAACGATACGCATGGCGAAATCGACGTATTCGTCTCCGCCGTGGGCACCGGCGGGACGATTACCGGTGTGGCGCAGGTCTTGAAGCCGCGCCGGCCCTCGTTGCGGATCGTCGCAGTCGAGCCGGAAGATTCGGCGGTTCTCTCGGGCGGTCAGCCCGGACCGCATAAGATCCAAGGCATCGGCGCCGGCTTCATTCCCTCGATTCTCGATCGCAGCCTGATCGATGAGGTCGTAACTGTCGGTAATCAAACAGCTTTCGATACGGCCCGGCTGGTTGCCCGAATCGAGGGCATCCCGGTCGGCATTTCTTCGGGCGCCGCAGTCGCGGCGGCTGTCGAAGTGGGCCTACGCCCGGAATTCGCCGGCAAAAACATCGTCCTCGTCGTCCCTTCGTTCGCCGAACGCTACCTCTCCACCGCGCTGTTCGACGGGCTTTGAAGCGCTCGGATGTCGGCAAAGCGCCGGCTTGACCGCGTCCGCCTCGAATGCCAGAGGGCTCGCTTTGGCCAATCAACCGAGCCCGCATGGATTCGACCCATTACGACGTCGTCGGGCTGGGCAACGCGATCGTCGACGTAATCGCGCCCTGCGACGATGATTTCCTCGTCGCGCATGGCCTTGCCAAGGGCACGATGCGGCTCGTCGATGAGACCGCGGCCGAGAAGCTCTACCGCGCCATGGGCCAAACGACCGTCGTCTCGGGCGGCTCGGCCGCCAATACGATCATCGGCGCGGCGAAACTCGGCTGCCGGGCGGCCTTCGTCGGCAAGGTGAAAGCCGACCGGGTCGGCGAAATGTTTTCGCACGACATCCGCGCCGCGGGCGTGGCGTTCGCTGCCGCACCGGCCGCGGCGGGGCCGGCAACCGGACGCTGTCTCGTGCTGGTGACCCCCGACGGGCAGCGCACGATGAGCACCTATCTCGGCGCCTGTCAGTTCCTAGGCGAGGACGACGTCGATCCCGATCTCATCGCCGCGGCAAAAATTTCCTATCTCGAAGGCTATCTCTGGGACCCGCCGGCGGCCAAGTCCGCTTTCCTCAAGGCGACCGACGTCGCCCACGCGGCCGGGCGGCGCGTGGCGTTGAGCCTTTCCGATTCCTTCTGCGTCGAGCGCTATCGCGACGAGTTCCTGACGCTGATCCGCGACGGCAGCGTCGATATTCTCTTCGCCAACGAGCGCGAACTTCATGCGCTCTACGAAACGGCAGATTTCGGCACGGCCGTCGCGCAATTGCGCGACGAGGATATCCTCGCGGTCGTGACGCGCTCGGAAAAGGGCGCGCTCGTCGTCACGCGCGAGGAGACGCATGTGACCAAAGCCTTTCCCGTCGAAAAGGTCGTCGACACGACCGGCGCCGGCGATCTTTTCGCCGCGGGCTTTCTCACCGGTCTCGCCAAGGCGCGCGATCTCATCGATTGCGCAAGGCTCGGCGCGCTCGCCGCCGCCGAGGTCATCCAGCATTACGGCGCACGGCCGCAAACCGACCTTCGGGCGCTCGCCGCGGAGAACGGATTGGGGTGAGGACGAACGCGTCATTGCGAGCGAAGCGAAGCAATCCAGAATCTTCCGGCGGCTCTGGATTGCTTCGTCGCTGCGCTCCTCGCAACGACGGCTCCAAACAGGCCTAAAGCTTCCTCAGTTCCACCATCTCGACCGAATGGCTGGCGCCCTTGGTCAGCACGAGATTGGCGCGGGCGCGCGTCGGCAAAATGTTATCGTGCAGATTGCGTAGATTGATTTTCGTCCAGATGTCGCGGGCGACGGCCGTCGCCTCGGCTTCGCCGACATCCGCATATTTGCGGAAATAGGAACGCGGATCGCGGAACGAGGTTTGCCGCAGCCGCAGGAAGCGCTCGACGTACCATTGTTCGAGATCGGCCTCGTCGGCGTGAAGATAGACGGAGAAGTCGAAGAAATCGGAGACGAAGGCGCTCGGCCGCCCGTCGCGCGGCGGCCTGCCGGGCAGCAGCACGTTCAGCCCCTCGACGATCAGAATGTCGGGGCGATCGACGATGACGCTTTCCTCGGAAACGACATCGTAGGTCAGATGCGAATAGACGGGAGCGCGCACGTTGCGCGTCCCGGCCTTTACGTCGTGCAGGAAACGCAGCAGCGCGGCGCCGTCATAGCTCTCCGGAAAGCCCTTCTTTTCCATCAGCCCTTCGGCTTCGAGAACGGCGTTCGGATAGAGAAACCCATCGGTCGTGATGAGCTCGACTTTCGGCGTGTTCGGCCAGCGCGACAGCAGCGCGCGCATGACGCGCGACAGCGTCGATTTGCCGACCGCGACCGAACCGGCGACGCCGATGATGTACGGCATCTTGCCGTCCTCGGCGCCGAGAAAACGCTGCGTCGCCTTGAAGAGGCCTTGGGTCGCGGCGACGTAAAGAGCCAGCAAACGCGACAGCGGCAGATAGATCGCAACGACCTCCTCGAGAGAAATCGGGTCGTTGAGCGAGCGAAGCTTGCTCAAATCGTCGAGGCTCAAGGTAAGCGGCGTGTCGGCGCGCAACGCCGCCCATTCGCTTCGCGTGAAGCGATGGTAGGGCGAAAGGATCGCGACGCGTTCGTCCATCCGACTTCTCCTGCCGCGCCGGGTACGCGGGGCGGCGGAACTTCTGGTGCTTCGTGCCTGGGACAATCTTCCCGCAATTCAGCTTTTGCGGGAAGCTTTTTCTTCGTGGCCGGAGCGTGCCGTCCGCCGCTCCAGCTCGGCCAAGATCTCGTCGAGGGCAATGCCGCGCGATTGGAGAAGCACCAGCAGATGGTAGAGAAGGTCGGCGCTCTCGTTGACGAGCGCCTCGCGGCTGTCATGGAGCGCGGCAACGATGACCTCGACCGCCTCCTCGCCCATTTTTTTTGCGGCGCGCGGCGTCCCGCCATCGAGCAGCGTCTTGGTATAGGAAGTCTCGGCCTTCGCGCCGGCGCGCGCGGCGATGATCGCGGCAAGGTCGTCGAGGGTGAACTTGCTCATCGGCGCTCCTCAGGCGGCGGCTGCGACGGCCACGCCGTCGAGGCGCACGGCGATTCCGGCGCGCGCCATATGGCGCTTGGCATCTGCGATGCTGAATTCGCCGAAATGGAAGATCGAGGCGGCGAGCACGGCGCTGGCCCCGCCGTCGCGCAGCCCTTCGACGAGATGATCGAGCGTGCCGACTCCTCCCGAGGCGATGACCGGCACGCCCACCGCATCGACGACGGCGCGGGTCAGCCTGAGATCGAAGCCCGATTTCGTGCCATCGCGGTCCATCGAAGTGAGCAGGATCTCGCCCGCCCCGAGGCTCGCGACTTCGCGCGCGTAGGCGAGCGCGTCGAGGCCCGTGGGCTTGCGTCCGCCGTGCGTAAAGATCTCCCAATGTCCGGGCACGGTTTCCTTGGCGTCGATCGCAACGACAATGCACTGGCTGCCGAATTTCTCCGCCGCGACGCGCACGAGATCGCGGTTGCCGACGGCGGCGGTCATGATCGAGACCTTGTCGGCGCCGGCAAGCAGAAGATTGCGGATGTCGTCCAGCGTGCGCACGCCGCCGCCCACGGTAAGCGGCATGAAACAGGCTTCCGCCGTGCGCTTGACGACATCGAGGAGAATGGCGCGGTTTTCATGGCTCGCGGTGATATCGAGAAAGCAGAGCTCGTCGGCGCCCGCCGCGTCGTAGGCGATCGCGCAGGCGACCGGATCGCCGGCATCGCGCAGATCGACGAAGTTGACGCCTTTGACGACGCGGCCGTCCTTCACGTCGAGACAAGGGATCAAGCGCGCCTTAAGCAAGGTTTTTCTCCGCCGCGCGGATGAGCGCCAAGGCCGCCTTGGCGTCGAGCCGTCCGTCGTAGAGCGCGCGGCCGGTGATCGCACCCTTAAGCTTCGCACAATCGGGCATCAGCAATCTCTCCACGTCCTCGAGCGAGGCGAGCCCGCCCGAGGCGATGACCGGAACCGAGATCGCGTCGGCCAAAGCCATGGTTGCTTCCACATTCAGTCCCTTCAAAGCGCCGTCGCGGCCGATGTCGGTATAGACGATCGCCGCGACGCCCGCATCCTCGAAACTGCGGCCGAGCTCGATCACGCTCATTTCCGTGCTCTTTGCCCAGCCTTCGACCGCGACTTTTCCATCGCGCGCATCGATCCCGACCGCGATCCGGTCGGGAAAGCGCCGCGCCGCGCCGCGCACAAGTTCGGGATCGCGCACCGCCGCCGTGCCGATAATCACGCGGGCGACACCCTTGTCGAGCCACGCTTCGATGGTCGCAAGATCGCGTATGCCGCCGCCGAGCTGCATCGGAATTTCTACGCGCGCCAAGATCGCTTCGATCGCGCGCGCGTTCATCGGCTTGCCGGCAAAGGCGCCGTCGAGATCGACGATATGGAGATATTCGAACCCCTGACGCGCGAAAATCTCCGCCTGCGCCGCCGGATCGGCGTTGAAGACTGTCGCCCGCTGCATATCGCCGTGCACCAGGCGCACGCATTCGCCGTTTTTCAGATCGATCGCCGGGATGAGGATCACGGCCGCCATCGCAGAAAATTGGCGAGCAAAGCAAGGCCGAGCCTCTGGCTCTTTTCGGGATGGAATTGCGTGCCCACCATGTTGTCGCGCCCGACGATCGCCACGATCGGACCGCCGTACTCGGTTGCGGCAACGACTTCGTCCGGCGCGACGCCGGTGAATGCATAGGAATGCACGAAATAGGCGTGCAGCCCGCCGGGGCCGGTCGGGATTCCGGCAAGCACCGCGTGGTCCTGCCGCGCGTCGAGCGTGTTCCAACCCATGTGCGGGATCTTCAAGCGCGGATCGGCGGGCGCGATCGCCGCGACGTCGCCGCCGATCCAGCCAAGACCGGGCGTCGTTTCGTATTCGAGGCCGCGTTCGGCCATGAGCTGCATGCCGACGCAGATGCCGAGAAACGGCCGGCCTTTCGCGACGACGGTTTCGTTCAACGCGTCGATCATTCCCGGCAAGGCATCGAGGCCGTGGCGGCAATCGGCGAACGCGCCGACGCCGGGCAACACCACGCGGTCGGCCTTCGCCACCGCGTCGGGATCGCTGGT
>JASHUD010000213.1 GCA_030040215.1 Methylovirgula sp. | reverse complement strand
AGTGGTTCGACGATCCCGCCAGGCTCGCCGCCTCGCCCGACATCGATCTTTTCGTCGAATTGATCGGCGGCGGGGACGGGCCGGCGCTGGCTTCGGTCGCGGCGGCGCTTTCCGCCGGCAAGTCCGTTGTCACCGCCAACAAGGCGCTCATCGCGAAACACGGGATGCGGCTCGCGGCGTTGGCCGAGCAGAAAGGCGTCGCGCTTGGCTTTGAAGCGTCGGTTGCCGGCGGCATTCCGATCGTAAAAGCGCTGCGCGAAGATCTCGCCGGCAATGCGATCTCGCGCGTCTACGGCATCCTGAACGGCACCTGCAACTACATCCTGTCGCGGATGGAGGCTGAGCATCTGCCGTTTGCCGACTGTCTCGCCGAGGCGCAGCGGCTCGGCTATGCCGAAGCCGACCCGAGCTTCGATATCGGCGGCATGGATACGGCGCATAAGCTTTCGATCCTCACCGCGCTCGCCTTCGGCACGCGCGTCGATCCCGAGGCGATTGCCATCGAGGGCATCAAAGACATCAGCCTCGCCGACATCGATGCGGCGGCGGAACTGGGATTCCGGATCAAACTGCTCGGCGTGGCGGCGCGCACCGGCGCCGGCATCGAGCAGCGCGTTCATCCGACCATGGTGCCGCGCTCTTCGGCGATCGCACAGGTGATGGGCGTCGCCAACGCGGTGACGATCGACGCCGACGCGGTGAAAGAGCTGACGCTGATCGGGCCGGGCGCGGGCGGCGAAGCGACCGCCTCCGCGGTCGTCGCCGACATCGTCGATATCGCCAAGGGCCTGCGAACGCCGCCGTTCGGCGTACCGGTCGCGGCGCTCACGCCGCTCGAGCGCGCCCCGATTCAAATGCACGAAGGCGGCTATTACATCCGCCTTTCCGTTTACGACCGGCCGGGCGCCGCCGCGGCGATCGCGGCGCGCATGGCGGAGCGCTCGATCTCGCTCGAAAGCATCGTGCAGCGCAGCCGCCCGGGCGAATACGGCAAGCCTGCCGCGGTGCCGGTGATTCTGATCACCCATGCGACTTACGAGAAACTGATCCGCGAGGCGTTGGCCGCCGTGGTCGCCGACGGGTTCGTCGCCGAACCGCCGCAGTTGATCCGCATCGAGCGGGGGTAAAAGGGTTTCAAGGGCTCTCATCCTTCGAGACGCGCTCCTGCGGAGCGCTCCTCAGGATGAGGGAAGTTATCGTTGTAAAGTTCCTCGTGCTGAGGAGGCGGCGAAACCGCCGTCTCGAAGCATCGGAAAAGCAAGCAACGGAAAAAGGAAGGAAACTTTGGTCGATCTCGTCGTCACAAGCAGAGACATTATCGATCGCATTCTGACGCTCGAACTGGTGCGCGTGACGGAACGCGCCGCCGTTTCAGCGGCGCGGCTGCGCGGCCGCGGCGACGAGAAGGCCGCCGATCAGGCGGCGGTCGATGCCATGCGGCGTGAGCTGCAGCGCCTGCCGATCGACGGCACGGTCGTGATCGGCGAGGGCGAGCGCGACGAGGCGCCGATGCTCTATATCGGCGAGAAGCTCGGCACGGCGCACGGCCCGCAGGTCGATATCGCCGTCGATCCGCTCGAGGGTACCACGCTCTGTGCGCGCGACATGCCCGGTTCGATCGCCGTCATGGCCATGGCGACGGGCGGTTCGCTGCTGCATGCGCCGGACGTCTATATGGAAAAGGTCGCCGTCGGCCCGGGCTACCCGCAAGGCGTCGTCGATCTCGACAAGACGCCGGAAGAAAACATTCGCGCCCTGGCGAAAGCCAAGGGCGTGAAGCCGAGCGAGATTGCGGTTTTGGTTCTCGATCGGCCGCGTCACCAGGCGATCATCGAGGATTGCCGGCGCGTCGGCTCGGCGCTGCGCATCATTCCGGACGGCGACATTGCCGGCGTCATCTTTACGACGCGGCCCGAAGAGACCGGCATCGATCTCTACCTCGGCATCGGCGGTGCGCCCGAAGGCGTGCTTGCCGCGGCGGCGCTGCGCTGCGTCGGTGGGCAGATGCAAGGCCGTCTCATCCTCGACACCGCCGAGAAGGTCGAACGCGCCGCTAAAATGGGGGTGCGCGATCCGCGCCGCAAATACGACATGAAGGAGCTTGCCGCCGGGGATGTGATCGTCTCCTTGACCGGTGTCACCGACGGCCTGCTGCTGCGCGGCGTCAACTTCTCCAAAGACGTCGTCCGCACGGAAACATTGATCTACCGTTCGGTCACCGGCACCGTGCGCAAGATCGCCGCCGAGCACCGCGAGATGAGAAAATTCAGGCTGGAGTGAGGTCGGGCGAGATCGAAGCGATCGTTCGGTTCTCTAGATCGGATCGGACGGAAACATTCTTTAATCGCTTTGCCGGTTGGGCGCGACAGAAGCGATGATGATGCTCTCTTTCGGGGACATGGATAATGCGGCCTTCGGCATTCTGCTTTCTCACGGCATGTCTTGGCGTCTTATGGCTCGGCTACATCGACACCGCGCATGCGCAGGACGCGCAGGGCGTTAAGCCGAGCGAATTGACGCGCGAGGCGATCCTCAACGATCCCGAGACGCCGGTCGGCGGCAATCCCAAGGGCGATGTAACGATCGTCGCCTTCGAAGATTATAATTGTCCGTTTTGCAAGAAGGCCGAGCCCGCGCTGCAGAAACTCATCGAGCGCGACGGCCATATCCGTCTCGTCTACAAGGATTGGGCGATCCTGGCCGAAACTTCCGTGTACGCCGCCGAAGTGGCGCTCGCCGCCAAATATCAAGGCAAATATGAGCTCGTACATCGGGCCATGATGGCGCTTCCCGGCCATCTGGACAAAGCGACGATCGACTTGACGCTGCACCGGACCGGTATCGACATCGCCAGGCTTAACAAGGATCTCGACGTTCACATGGCGGAGATCAGAGCAATCCTTCGCCGCAACAACGCGCAGGCGGTGGGCATGGGTTTTCGGGGCACGCCGGTCTTTCTGGTCGGCCCCTACCTCGTTGCCGCCGCGCCCGATTATGCGACCTTCAAGAAAATCGTCGCCACGGCGCGCGCAAACGCGGAGGATTCCAAACCTCAGTGAAGCTTCGCATCCTCGTGATGCGAGCGTCACGCTTCCTGCGTGAAACCGCGCCGGAGTTTTTGCGCGGCTTCGCCGCCGCCCTCGTCCGGTCCGCGCGATGCGCGAGCTATTCGGCGATTACCATTTCCTTGCGTGCCGGCTTCTTGTGACGCGCGCCGCGGGTAAGCCAGCCGTTGAACCGATCCATGTAAATATACGTGACCGGCGTCGTAAAAAGCGTCAGCGCCTGCGAGACGATGAGGCCGCCGACCACCGCGACGCCGAGCGGCTGGCGCAGATCGGCGCCGGCGCCGATGCCGATGGCGATCGGCAGCGTTCCGAACAGCGCCGACATGGTGGTCATCATGATCGGGCGGAAACGCAGCACGGCGGCTTCGTAAATTGCCTTTTCCGGCGACATGCCTTCGCTGCGCTCGCGCACCAGCGCGAAATCGATCATCATGATCGCGTTCTTCTTCACGATGCCGATCAGCATGATGAGGCCGATGATCGCCATCATCGTCAGATCGAAATGAAAGAGCGAAAGGAAAAGCAGCGCGCCCACCGTCGCCGACGGCAGGCTCAAAAGGATGGTGAACGGATGAATGAAACTCTCATAGAGAATGCCCAGCACCAGGTAGATGACCAGGAGAGTGGCGAGCAGCAGAATCCCCAGGCCGGTGAGCGAAGATTCGAACTGCTGCGCGGCACCGTGAAACGTGGCGCTGATGGTGGCAGGGAGCGTGTTGCGCGCCAGGTCATCCACGCGGGTCACGGCCTCGCCCAGCGAGAAACCGGGTTTAAGGTCGAAGGAAAGTGTGACCGACGGCAGTTGCCCCGAGTGGTTTACCGCCAGCGGGCCCAAGTCCTGTGTCAGCCCGGAAACCGA
>JASHUD010000030.1 GCA_030040215.1 Methylovirgula sp. | reverse complement strand
ACCCCGGATCTGCGCCCGTTCTGCGGGCTTGTCGGGGGAAGTGGCCGATACCTTACCGCCTGTATCTTTCCATTACCGCCAGGCTCCGCCGGCAACCTTCTCCCGCAGGGAGAAGGCACGCTGTTATTTCTGGCACTTGCCGCAGAAGAACGTGGCGCGGCCGGCCTGCACGATGCGACGCACCACGCCGCCGCAGCGCGGGCAGGTCTGCCCCTCGCGGTCATAGACGCGGAACTTGTGCTGGAAATAGCCGAGCTCGCCGTTCGGCTGGCGATGGTCGCGCAGCGACGAGCCGCCGGCCGCGACCGCCTCTTCGAGGACTTCGCGGATGGCGCGCGCAAGACGCTCGGCGCGCTCGGTGGGCGCACCGTTCTTGCGGGCGATCGAACCCGCGGCGCGGCGCGGCGAGAGCCCGGCGCGATGCAAAGCTTCGTTGACGTAGATGTTGCCGAGCCCGGCGATCAGCCGCTGGTCGCCGAGCGCCGTCTTCAACGGCGCCGTTCTGCCGGCGAAAAGCCGCGTCAGGCTCGCACCGTTGAGCTCGTTGCCGAGCGGCTCGATGCCGACATTGCGAAACAGCGGATGGGCGTCGAGCTTGCCCGCTTCGATGACGTTCATCAATCCGAACCGGCGCGGATCGTTGTAAATGACGCGTTGGCCGGTCGAAAGATGGAAGACGACGTGATCGTGCGCCACATCCTTCGAGCGCGCATGGTGGAAACTGCCGGGCGTTCGCGCCTGCTTCTCGTCCTCGATACGGAACGAGCCAGACATGCCGAGATGCAGAACTAGGGTATGACCGTCGTCGAGTTCGACGAGAATATATTTGGCGCGGCGCCGCAAGTTCTCGACTTTCCGCCCGCTCAGCGTTGCTGCGAAATTTTTTGTAAACGGAAACCGCAAGTCGCGGCGCCGCAGTTCGACGTTCGCGATTTGCGCGCCGCGCATCGCCGCTTCGAGCCCGCGGCGGACCGTTTCGACTTCCGGCAATTCGGGCATGCGGCAAAGCTCTCCAAAACGGCATACCGCTTATAGCAGGAAGCGCGGCCGTTAAGCCTCGATTGCAAGCCAGTTTGACGGCCATGGGCGAAACCGGGCAAGACGCCCCGAATGGACGGTGCGTAGCCACCGCGCAAGGCGCGCGCTATGTTCGTGCCCGGAGAAGGATCATGGGGCAATCTTCATTCGGGGAACATGCCGAAGACGCCGATTTCGGCTTTGCCTCCGTGCCTCTGGCCGAAAAGCAAGCTCGCGTCGATCAGGTCTTCCATAACGTCGCGGCGCGCTACGATCTGATGAACGATCTGATGTCCGGCGGCCTGCACCGGCTATGGAAGGATCGGCTCGTATCCATGCTGCACGTTCCCAAGGCGCGGCCGTTCGCGCTGATCGACGTCGCAGGCGGAACCGGGGACGTCGCGCTGCGCGTCGCCAAGGCGGGCGGCGCGGAGACGCATATCGGCGTTCTCGACATCAATCCCGACATGCTGGAGATCGGCCGCCGCCGCGCCGCGCAAAAGGGCTTTCGCCTCGCCTTTGTCGAAGGCAACGCCGAGTCCCTGCCCTTCCCGAGCGGCGTGTTCGACGCCTATACGATCGCTTTCGGCATCCGCAACGTGCCGCGCATCGACGCGGCGCTTGGCGAAGCCTATCGCGTGCTGCGGCACGGCGGCCGGTTTCTCTGTCTTGAATTCTCGCAGGTCGAGGGCGTCGTTCTCGACCGGCTGTATAGCGCCTATTCGTTTCGCGCCATTCCGGCGCTTGGCCGCGTCGTGACCGGCGATCCCGACGCCTATCGCTATCTCGTCGAGTCGATCCGCAGGTTCGCTTCCGTCGAAGCCTTCCGCGACAAGATCGAGGCGGTCGGATTCGCGCGCGCCTCGTTCTCGAAACTGAGCGGCGGGATCGTGGCGATCCATTCTGGCTGGAAGCTTTAGGCGTGCAGTTCATCCTCGGGCATATGCTGCGCATCGGACGCGCCGGCTTCGTCCTCTCCCGCGCTGGGCTGTTCCGCGATATCGACATCGCAACGCTGCCGCTGACGGCGCGGCTGCCGTTCGGCTTGGCGAAGCTCATCGCCAAACGGCATAGCGACCAGAACCTCGATCTGCTCCCCGCGGCGATCAGCGAGCTCGGTCCTTCGTACGTGAAGCTCGGACAATTTCTCGCCACCCGTCCCGACGTGGTCGGTCCCGAAGTGGCGCTGCGTCTCGAGCTTCTTCAGGACCACATGGCGCCGTTTTCGCGCGAGCTGGCTGTGAAGGCGATCGAAGCGGCTTTCCGGCGGCCGATCGACGCTTTGTTCGTCAGCTTCGGCGAGCCGGTCGCCGCCGCCTCGATTGCGCAGGTCCATCACGCCCGCGTGCGCGACGCGCGCGGCGAGCGCGAAGTCGCGGTGAAAGTGCTGCGGCCCGGCGTCGAGCGGCGCTTCCGGCGCGATCTCTCCGACATGTACTTCGCGGCGCGCGTCGTCGAGCGCTGGTTTCCGGAGACCAAACGCCTGAAGCCGGTCGAAGTGGTCGACACCCTGGCCCGCACCGTGAAGATCGAGATGGACTTCCGGCTTGAAGCCGCGGCCGCTTCGGAATTCGCCGAAAATACCGCCGGCGAAACCGACTTCCGCGTGCCGCGCGTCGATTGGGATCGCACCGAAAGGGAGGTCTTGACGACCGAATGGATCGACGCCATCGCGCTGTCCGACACCGGCGCGCTCGCCGCGGCCGGCCTCGATCTGCCGGCGCTTGCCCGCACGATCATCCAATCCTTCCTGCGTCATGCGGTGCGCGACGGCTTCTTTCACGCCGACATGCATCAAGGCAACCTGTTCGTCGATCGGCAAGGACGCCTGATTGCAGTCGATTTCGGCATCATGGGAAGGCTCGGCATCAAGGAGCGGCGCTTTCTCGCCGAGATCATCTACGGGTTCATCACGCGCAATTATCGAAGGGTCGCCGAAGTCCATTTCGAGGCGGGCTACGTACCGCGCCGCTATAAGGTCGACGATTTCGCGCAGGCGATCCGCGCCATCGGCGAGCCGATCCATGCGCGCACCGCGGACCAGATCTCGATGGCGCGCGTCTTGACGCTGCTCTTCGAGATCACCGCGCTCTTCGACATGAAGACGCGCACCGAGCTCGTGCTTCTGCAGAAAACCATGGTGGTCGTCGAAGGCGTCGCCCGCGGTCTCGACCCGAAGCTCGACATGTGGTCTACGGCCGAGCCCGTGGTGCACGGCTGGATCGAGAAGAACCTCGGACCGATCGGCAAAATCGAGGATACCGGCCGGGCGCTTGCTTCGCTCGGCCAGTTCGCCGCCAATCTTCCGGCCGCGCTGCTGCGTACCGAGAATATCGTCACGCAAATCGAGCGCATGGCCGAAGAAGGGTTCGAACTTTCCGAGACGGCGATCGACAAAATCGGCGAGGCGGAGGCGCGCGGCGCGCGGCTCGGCCATTTCGCACTTTGGATCATCGTCGCTATAATGCTTTTCTTCCTCTTGCATTGAGCCGCGGGCCTTGCGGAGGAACGAATATCCTCCCATCGGCGGGGCATCGGAGAACGAGGCGTGAAAGGCAAACGCATTCTCCTCGTCATCGGCGGCGGCATCGCCGCCTATAAGGTTCTCGAACTGATCCGCCGCCTGCGCGAACAGGACGCAAGCGTCAGCCCGGTCATGACCAAGGCGGCAAAGGAATTCATCACGCCGCTCTCGGTCGCAAGCCTCTCCGGCAACCGAGTCTTCGACGATCTGTTTTCGCTCACCGACGAAATGGAGATCGGGCACATCGAGCTGTCGCGCGCCGCCGATCTTGTCGTGGTGGCGCCGGCAACCGCCGACCTTCTCGCCAAGCTCGCGCATGGACTCGCCGACGATCTCGCCTCGACGCTGCTCCTTGCAACCGACAAGAAGATTCTCGTCGCGCCGGCGATGAACGTGCGAATGTGGGAAAACCCGGCGACGCGGCGCAACGTCGCCTCGCTGCGTCGCGACGGCGTCCTTTTCGTGGGACCGGAAGTGGGCGACATGGCCTGCGGCGAATATGGCGCGGGCCGGATGAGCGAGCCCGCCGCAATTCTCGCGGCGATCGAAGACGCGCTTCGCAGCGACACGCGGATCGCGTTGCCCGGGCAACCGCTTGCCGGGCGCCGCGTGGTCGTAACTTCGGGCCCGACGCGCGAACCGATCGATCCGTTGCGCTATCTCGGCAATGCCTCATCCGGCAAGCAGGGACACGCCGTCGCGGCGGCGGCGGCAAGGGCCGGCGCGGAGGTCGTGCTCGTGAGCGGCCCGGTCGCTTTGCCGGATCCGGCAGGCGTTAGGACGCGGCACGTCACGACGGCTACGGAAATGCTCGCCGCCGTCGAAGCGGCGCTGCCCGCCGACATGTTCATCGCCGCGGCGGCGGTGGCGGATTGGCGCGTCGCCGATGTCGCGGCGCAGAAGCTCAAAAAAGGCGCGCAGGCGCCGGTTCTCCGGCTCGTCGAAAACCCCGATGTTCTTACGCATGTCGCACAAAGTCCGGCGCGTCCGCGCCTCATCGTCGGATTTGCCGCGGAGACCGAAAACCTGATCGACAACGCCCGTGCGAAATTGGCGGCCAAAGGCTGCGATGTGATCGTCGCCAACGACGTGGGCGAGGATGTGTTGGGGCAAGACGAGAATCAGGTGACGATCATCACGCGCGCCGGGACGGAAATCTGGCCGCGCATGCGCAAGGATCACGTGGCGCTGAAACTTGTCGCCTATCTGAGCAAGCTCATGGAGGCGGACCGTGCGCGATGAGGCGTTGCCCGCCATTGCCGTCCGCCAGTTGCCGCATGGCGAAGGTCTGCCTTTGCCGACCTATCAGAGCGACGGCGCGGCGGGCGCCGATCTTTTCGCGGCCATCGCGGCCGACGCCAAAATCGTGATCGAGCCCGGCGCCCGGCTGCTCGTGCCGACCGGCATCGCGGTGCAATTGCCGCAAGGATTCGAGGCGCAGGTGCGGCCGCGCTCGGGATTGGCCTTGCAGTACGGGGTGACGGTGCTCAACGCACCGGGAACGATTGATTGCGATTACCGCGGTGAGATCGGCGTATTGCTCGTCAATTTCGGCGGCGAGCCGTTCGAAGTCACGCGCGGCGCGCGCATCGCCCAGCTCGTGGTGGCGCGGGTGGTGCAAGCCGGTTTTATGCGCGTTCCGGTTCTCGAGGAAACACGGCGTGGCGCGGGCGGCTACGGATCGACGGACAGAATCCTGGAGAAGAAGGCATGATCCTTCTTTGCCGCCGCAGTATGCTGGCGCTTGCCGCCGTGGCCGACATCGCCCTGCATGCGCGCCCGCATCCGGTGGCGGCCAAGGCGCTCGCCGGGCGCCTCGACCTGCCGCCCCGCCATCTCGAAACGCTCCTGCAGGCGTTGGTGCGCGCCGAGATTCTGAAGGGCGTGCGCGGTCCGCGCGGCGGCTATGAGCTGGCGCGCGAGCGTCGCCGCATCAGCGCCGCCGCGGTGATCCGCGCGGTCATGGACGTCGATGGCGTCGGTGCCAAGTCGGAAAGTCGGTTCGTCGCCGACGTGATCGGTCCGATCGTCGGACGCGCCGCCGAGGCATTTCTCGGGGAACTCGAGCTGGTGACGATCGACGATATCTGCCGCCAGGCGGGCGAGGAGAAAATCTTTCACGACGCGCGTGCAAAACCGGATTTCACGATATAGATCCGTACAAATTTCTAATAACCTTGCTGGGTATGGAAATATAGTGATATTATGTTGTCCACGATAGGCTTTCGATTGATTTCCGCGTTTCCCGCCCTGGAAAAATCTGCGTCGGAAGCCGAAGTGTAGCGCGGCGCACTCGGGCGCCGCAAAGCGTTTCTGCGAGGTGGCACATGGGACTCCAAATTGGCGATATCGCCCCTGATTTCGAAGCGCAGACGACCGACGGCCCAATCAAATTCCACGATTACATCAATGGTTCTTGGGCCGTTTTGTTCTCGCACCCGAAGAATTTCACGCCGGTCTGCACCACGGAACTCGGCTACACCGCGAAGTTGAAACCGGAGTTCGACAAACGCGGAGTCAAGGTCATCGGGCTCAGCGTCGACGCGCTGAACGCTCATGAAAAATGGGCGCAGGACATCAAGGAGACGCAGGGCCACAGCCTCAACTTCCCCTTGATCGCCGACCCCGACCGCAAGGTCGCCAATCTCTACGGGATGATCCATCCCAACGCGTCGGACACGCTGACGGTGCGTTCGGTCTTCGTCATCGGACCCGACAAAAAGATCAAGCTGACGCTGAATTATCCGGCGAGCACGGGCCGCAATTTCGATGAAATCCTGCGGGTCATCGATTCCCTGCAGCTGACCGCGAAACATCAGGTCGCAACGCCGGTCAATTGGCACAATGGCGAGGACGTGATCATCGTTACTTCGGTCAGCGACGAGGATGCGAAGAAGAAGTACCCGGCCGGGTGGAGAACGCAGCGGCCCTATCTGCGCATCGTCGCTCAGCCGCGAGGGTGAGCGCTGCTTCAGCCGTGGCGGGGGCAAACCCCCGCCATGCGGCATTGCCTCGCGACAGGTTTACGAACCTCTCGCGCATTTCGTTCGCGTCGCCTAAGATGGGCTCGCGACGAGGAGGAAGATCATGCCGCAACCCGCAGTGAAGGAAGCCGGTAGCCCGGCGCAAACCCCGGGGCGCGGGCGCATTTACGATTCGATCATCGATACGATCGGCGATACGCCTCTGGTGCGGCTGACGAAGATCGCCGCCGAAAAAGGCGTTAAGGCCAACCTGCTCGCCAAGCTCGAATTCTTCAACCCGATCGGCAGCGTGAAGGACCGTATCGGGGTGAGCATGATCGCGGCTATGGAGGCGACCGGCAAGATCGCGCCCGGCCGCTCCGTGCTGATCGAGCCGACGTCGGGCAATACCGGTATTGCGCTCGCCTTCGTCGCGGCGGCGCGCGGCTATCGGCTGATTCTGGTTATGCCCGAATCGATGTCAATCGAGCGGCGCAAGATGCTTGCCTTGCTCGGCGCCGAACTGGTGCTGACCCCCGCCCCGCAAGGCATGAAAGGGGCGATCGCCAAGGCGCAGGAACTTGCCAGCACGATCCCCGGCGCCGCCATCCCGCAGCAGTTCGACAATCCCGCCAATCACGAGATCCATCGACGCACCACCGCGGAAGAAATCTGGAACGATACGCATGGCGAAATCGACGTGTTCGTCTCCGCCGTGGGCACCGGCGGGACGATTACCGGTGTGGCGCAGGTGTTGAAGCCGCGCCGGCCCTCGTTGCGGATCGTCGCAGTCGAGCCGGAAGATTCGGCGGTTCTCTCCGGCGGTCAGCCCGGACCGCATAAGATCCAAGGCATCGGCGCCGGCTTCATTCCCTCGATTCTCGATCGCAGCCTGATCGATGAGGTCGTAACTGTCGGCAATCAAACAGCTTTCGACACCGCCCGGCTGGTTGCCCGAATCGAGGGTATCCCGGTCGGCATTTCCTCGGGCGCCGCGGTCGCCGCGGCTGTCGAAGTGGGCCTACGCCCGGAATTCGCCGGCAAAAACATCGTCCTCGTCGTCCCTTCGTTCGCCGAACGCTACCTCTCCACCGCGCTGTTCGACGGGCTTTGAAGCTCTTGGATGTCGGCAAAGCGCCGGCTTGACCGCGTCCGCCTCGAATGCCAGAGGGCTCGCTTTGGCCAATCAACCGAGCCCGCATGGAT
>JASHUD010000212.1 GCA_030040215.1 Methylovirgula sp. | reverse complement strand
CGCTGAAGTTTATTGTGTCTGGCGTCTTCCTCTCTCGGCAACTTTGGGGGCTTTGGAAACGACCCGGGCGGCGCAACCACTTACCGATGAAGTCGGATCCCAAATTTTTCATTCTCGAGATTCTATTTTCTTCGGTGACAGGCGCCATGTGCAACGATTATGAGCAATATGCTTTCGATCGGCTTGCAACTGTTGGCCGAAACATTTGTCGGGAACGTACCGTGGCCGTGCCCACCCGATCGCTTACTTTTCCGCGAACTCTGGTGCGCTCGGTTCCACTAGGCAGTAGTGCCATCCGTCGGGATCCCGTTGATAAATTGCAACGATACTTCCATGCTCCCGGCGCAGCCCGTCGTTTCGTGCCGCGGTCACAGAAAATTGGGGTATCCCGAAGCCGCCGTTTCCCTGAATATGCATTTCAAGAACTTTTATTGCGTGGCCGAAGGCACCGGACGCAAATCGCCTCGAGTAGTAGGATCTAAGGGCCTCTCGGCCTCGCACGATGGGACCCGCCGGCGATAAAAGGACGTCGTCGGAGGCATAAAGCGCCGCCATCGCCGCAGGATTCTTCGCGCCGCGCCTGGAGGAGACCGAGTTCCGCCGCTACGTTCTTGCGCATGGCCGGGTCGGCAAAGCGTCCGAGCTTGATCTCGAGAATCGTGATCTTGTCGATGAATTCGCCGAGCGCGACGGGCACGTCCACCGAATGTCCCATGGCCTTTCCCGAGACTTGCCGAAATTTGCGCGGCGTCGGCATCGCTCCGTCAGGCGGCATGCGGCAGGGTAAGGGTCGTCGGATTCTGCGCGGTGAGCGCCGGATCGGTAATGAGCGTTCCGCCGTGGCCTCCCCCGACGCTTCGCGCGACGCCAACAATTCGGTCCCGCTTGGATTTCTCAGTTCGTGGGGCGGCGCGACAAACGCTCCGCTCATTCGGAACTCGCTCCTACGCGCGCGCGTTGCAGCACCTTTGACGCATCGCTCCAACTCAACCCGTTCCAACTCAACCTATCTTGATTTGACGCTCGCCAGGCCAAAATCGACAGTGGCCGCGGATTTCCGGACAAGTGCGCGTCGGTGCCGCGCTTGGCGAATGTCGAGGATTCAATGGCGCGCGTCTTATCGTTGCTGTTGTCTTTCGTCGCCGGCTTCGTCGGCGCGCGCGCAGCCTATGCGCTCGAAAGCGCGCCGATCACGACGCCGCACGCCCAGGTTAAGCTCGTTTCGGATGCCGACTCTGTCGAGCCGGGAAAGCAGTTCCGCCTCGGCCTTTATTTCGAACTGGCCAAGGGCTGGCATATCTACTGGAGCAATCCGGGCGGAGCCGGGCAGCCGCCGGAGCTTGATCTCACTTTGCCCCGGGATGCCAAGGCCTCCGGCATCGCGTGGCCGACACCGCTGCGGGTTCCCGAAGGACCCGTAATGACCTATTCGTATCTCAACGAGGTACTCCTCGCCGTCACTGTGACACCGCCTTCCGGCCTTTCATCGTTTCCGATCACGGCCAAGGTGAGCTGGCTGATCTGCGAGAAGATTTGCGTCCCTGAGGAAGGTAGTCTGCGCCTCGATCTGCCCGTCGGCGCGGCTTCGCCTTCCGCAGAGGCTCCGCTTTTCGCAGCGGCCGAGGCGCGCATTCCCAGACCTTCACCTTACGCCGCGGCCGTCTCGCCGGACGCAACGCTTTTGCTAACGGGCAAAGGCCTTTCGCCCGAGACGGTTCGCGAAGCCTGGTTCCTGCCTGCAGCCTGGGGCGAGATCGATGACCTTGCGCAGCAAACGCTCTCGGTTGCCGAGGGCAGGCTCTCGCTCGCATTGAAGCCGGGCCAGACATTTGATCCGAAGGCCGCACTCTCCGGCGTGCTCGTCGTGAAGGACGCCACTGGCAAGGAGAATTTCCTGACAATCATCGCGCCGCCGCAAGAGGGCGGACGCAAGTCCTGAGGTGCAACCGCTGGCCTCGCAGAATACGAACATACCGGAAGCTGAAAGGTGACGATGATGCCAAAGATACATTTCTGGCTCGCGCTCGCGGCGCTAAGCTTCGTCTCCCTGCCGGGGCTCGCCGCGGCTGCTCTGAAGATCGGCGCGCCCGCGCCCGCCTTCATTGGCGTGGACAGCAACGGCCAGACCGTCCGTCTCGCTGATTTCAAGGGCAAAACGGTCGTGCTCGAGTGGACGAACGACGGCTGTCCGTATGTCGGCAAGTGGTATCGCAGCGGCGCTATGCAACAATTGCAACGCGACGCTGCCCGTCTCGGTGCGGTCTGGCTGACGATCGCAAGCTCCGGGCCCGGGGAGCAAGGATATGTCGACGCCGCCCAGGCGAACGCAGACACCAAAAGCCGCAACGCCGACCCGTCTCATGTTCTGCTCGATCCGCAGGGCGTGATCGGCCATCTCTACGGCGCGCAGACGACGCCGCATATTTTCGTCATCCGCCCGGACGGCAATCTCGCCTATATGGGCGGCGCCGATAGCATCGCTTCCACCCGCGTCGAGGACATCCGGAAAGCCGAACCCTATGCACGAGAGGCGTTGGAGGCGGTGGCGGCCGGCAAGCCGGTGCCGCATCCCGTGACACGCCCCTATGGTTGCGCGGTCAAATATTCGAGCTGATGAGTGAACTCGACGCGCCGCTTAGCGGCGCAGTGCTGACCCCGAGGGGACTCCGTTCCGTGGAGATCCCGGCGGTCCCGTTGATAGGTCAATGAGCCGCAAAGAACGGGAGGCGATCAAGCCGGCCGCCCTTGAGCCGTCGTTTGCACTACCAAACATTGCGCCGCCAGCCGGTACATAAATATCCCCACAGAGTGGGCTGGTAATAGCGTCGCGAGGCGATCCCCGGGGTCGGGTCGGAGATCGCGAGCCGGCCCGTGAGAGCTTGCTCCACCGCGGTTATGAGCAGCGGCAATGCGACCACGAGTTGATACCAGTGATAGGTGGAATAATTCGCGGAGCGGGGCGGCGCGATGCGCGACTGTGCGATGATCGCCCCGGTATCGACGCCGGCGTCGATGCGATGGATGGTCACTCCGCAATTCTCCGGATCTCCCTTGGCAAGCGCCCAATAGGCGCCGTGCAAGCCGCGGTATTGCGGCGTGATGCCGGTATGGATGTTGATGAAAACGGCGGGGACGCTTTCAAGCACGCGGCGCGCCAGGATTCGTGTCTGGAACACCACGACTACTTTGGGTTTCAAGCTTTGCAAAAGTTCGATCGTACGCGCATCGTTTATCGAACGAACTCGAAACCGGTCGAAGGTGATGGAACTCCCGTCTAATCCCGCCTGATTGAGAAAATCCTGCTCGTTGCGGCGATAGAAGGCCCGCTGGATTCGGCTTAAGGGGATAAAGGCAAGTTGCCCGAATACCGCAATAGGACCAAGACGGCGGAGTCGTCGGCGCAAGAACGCGGCGACTGGTTCCTTGTTTTCGATAATCAAGGGCACGTCGCCGAAATGGCGACGTAGGGCGTTTACGATCACGCGCATCCAGATGCTATCGACGGCGAGGACGACCGTATCCGGCATCGCTTGTCCTATCGACGAGCAGGAGCATACTGCACAGCGGCACGCAATTTTTAGTTGAGGGGGCTGGAGCTGTCGAGGCGGGCGCTGCGGTTTAGGTCGAACATCGGCGACGGGCCGTTCAAGAGTCCGTGTTCGGCCGCCGGGCGCACCCCGCGCGTTGCGGGACAACGGGAGATGTTATTACCACCCTATATTAGAAAGCGAAAGCAGAGGAGAGACCTGTTGCGCGGTCTAGCGCAAGGCAAAAAAAGGCGGGCTAGAAGTCTCGCCGCCGTCACACTTCCGGTACTTTTCCTCGCCGCGCAGACCGCGGTTGTTCAACAGGCACATGGTGCTGGGGCAGCAACTGCGCAAGGTAACGGCATGATTCAAACTATTGTTGTATTCAGAGCGAAGGAAAGCGACTGCCCATCGGGCTACACCGTATATCGTGGCGGGACGGGTGGGAAATTCCCTACCGATCCGGAAATTTGCTACGTCAGGGCGCCACGTCCGGCCGCACGATAAACGGCGCGTAGCGCTCGCGCGGACTGGGATAACAAGAATGTCGTTCCCTGGCGCGCAGCTTGCGCGTAGATGAACGTCCCGATGGCGTACATGTCTCCTACGAATTCAGGTATTCGCCAAGCGGGGAAGCCAAGAACGGAGACAAGCTGGCGCCTTTATCGATCACCGAAGAAAGGGACCGCCAAGTTCCAGCACACGTTCCTCGGGCAGATACCAGCCTTGTGGTGCGATGCTGTCATCGTGCAGGTAACAGCGCAGGCGTACCAAGGATGATCCGGGCGTGAAGGTAAAATGCCGGCTCATCGGCGGGCAGGTCACGAAGGAATGGTATTTGGAAAGTTGCGCGCAATTGACGAAATGCGTTCCCCAGCGGCGCTCGACATGGCTGCGTCCGTTGAGGATGTCCCCCGGGAATGTATGCGTATGGCCCCCCAGCCAGAGAGCGACGGATCCGGGGTGCTCGGCGAGATAGGTCTCGAAGCGCTGCGCTTTCGGCTCGTCATCGACGAAATATAGGTAGGATGCGCCTTCGGGCGCGCCGTCGACCCCATGGTAGCGGCCGTGCCGGTAGCGGCCGTCCGGATAGCGCGATACGCCTTCAAAATCGCCCGAGCCTACCGTGGTCTCGCGCAGCATGTGGTGATGGCAGCTGATCACGATGTCGTCGCCGGCCGCTTCGACTTGCTCATGCCACCAGGTGAAAGTCTCAGCGGTTACCGCACCGGCCGGCGATCCGCCGCCTGTCGCCATGCGACCGACGGGGTACGGCAGATCGTTGCGATCGCTCATCATCAGAAAACGCAGATTGCCGATGCGAAAGCTATATCGCTCCCAAGTGCCTTCAACCGGATAAGGCCGCAGTGTCGGATCGACGCCGGAAGTCGCCGTATTTTCTCCGATCGGATCGATCCATTTGCGAAACCACCAGTTCTCGGGTTTCCCACGACTCGACGGCGCGTCTCCTGCCGAGGCGTCATGGTTGCCGGCTATGGAATAGATCTGTTCGCGCCGATGATGGCGAAGCGCGCCGAACTGACGGATTACTTCTAGGCCCTGCCGATCGTCCGGCAGATCCCAAAGCCCCGCGTTGTCGCCGAGATCGAGGGCTAAGTCCCAGCGAAAACGCGGACCGCCGAGTTCTCCGCCGAATTCCGATTGGCGCAATGCGTTGGCGAGACTTTCGGGATAGCCGACGGGCGGAACGAATTCCATGCCATTGCGGATGGCATCCGAGACCGCCTTGTCGGTCGCTACATGCGCGTCGGAGAAAACCCACAGGTGAAAGCCATCTTCGCCGTCAGCGAGACTCAAAGCTTATCTATCTCCCATCTGCCGGTTCTTTTTGCCTTCAGCGGGAAGCCGTTCTCTGCATCCCCCAACGCTCGACTGTCCAGCGCTCGATCGAATGGAAGATGGCCAATTCGACGAAGAGACCAATAAGGAT
>JASHUD010000029.1 GCA_030040215.1 Methylovirgula sp. | reverse complement strand
CACGTGTTGCGTGGCGGCTTGGATGCCGTCGACGTGCGCACCGATCTCGGAAGTGGCCTTGGAAGTTGCATGGGCGAGGCCCTTCACCTCTTGGGCGACGATGGCGAAGCCGCGGCCCGCTTCGCCGGCCCGCGCCGCCTCGATGGTCGCGTTAAGCGCCGGCATGTTCGTCTGCCCGGCGATGTTGCTGATGAGTTCGATCATCCCGCCGATCCGGTCGGCGGCCTCGCTGAGGCTGCGCACGGCGTCCTGGGTACGGTCGGCCTCGCCGGCGGCGTGGCCGGCGATCTGGTTCGACTCGTGAACCTGGGCGCTGATCTGGCCGATGGCGTGCGAGAGATGGCCGGTGGCCGCCGCCGCCGCCTCGACGCTCGCGGCGGCTTCCTTCGACGCGGTCGCCGCCGCCATCGATTGCAGGTTGGTGGAATCGGCCGATTGGGTGAGATCGTGCGCCGTCCGGCGCAGATGCTCGGCGGCCGCGGCGACGCCGCTCGCAATTCCCGCCACCGCGGTTTCGAACGATTCCGCCAAATGGCTCAAGATGCGCTGCCGCTCGCCGAGCGTGGCATGCATGTAGACGTCGACGACATAGGCCATGTCGAGCATCGAGACCCGCAGATAGGCGGACTGCAAAGCCGCGCATTGCTGCCTTGGCCACAACCCAAGCCCCTTGCTCGGCAGGCGAAGCGCTATTCCTTCGACGACGCGGGAAATGACGAAATTATACCCGCTCGTCGACCAGCGCGGCTCGAAGCTGAGCTTGCCGCGCATGCTGTGGAGGGCATCGACCGATCTCTCGTATTCCTCGTCGAAACGTCCCTCGATCATAATATCCCAGTGGCGATGGTTGCATTCGCGCGAGTAGGCTACGTTTTCTTCTCTTTGGTAGGGAGACGCATCGCCCGCGATCTTTCTGAACCGCACGTAGAAAGCATCGACCGCGGTAACGAATTCCTGAAAGAGAAAAGCTCTGTGCTCCTTCAGAAGGCGGATCGTCGCCGCGTCAATTTCATAGAATTGGCGTAGGTCGTTCAGATCGATTCGGGAGACCATGGGCGTACCGGATGTATGACGCTTTACCTTAGGTCCGATTTGGTTAGCGACGCGTAACGACTGCCCAATTCGTAGGCTTTCGTCCGTTCCGTTCCGCAAATGCAGCGGTTTGCGGCCGCGCAGGCGGATCAAGCCGGCCGTTTTGGGTTCTTCGACATTTTGGACTCGTTCCGCCTTCGTTCCAAATCCGCCTCGAATCGGATAGAACCGCGCGATGGACCATCCTCTCGCGTTCGTGGCGGGCGTGCCGCTGAGCTCAATCGAACTGTCGCTCGGCTTGGCCGTACTTCTCCTCCTGATCGCGCTTGCGGCGATCCTCGGCGCGTTGCGGGCGAGCCGCCGGTCGGCGGCTGGGCGCGAACGCGACTTCCATGACCAAATCGCCGAACTCCTGCACGCCAACGCGGAACTCTCCGGTCGCGTCCGCAGCATGGGCGAACTGCTCGGGGCTCGCCAGGCGGATCTCGCCCAGCTCGTGGCCGAACGGCTCGATGCGGTCGGCGCCCGGGTCGGGCGCGGCCTCGAAGATCAAGGCCGTGCCGCCGGCGAAAGCCTCGCCAAACTCAACGAGCGGCTCGCGGTCATCGACGCCGCGCAGGCGCGGCTGACCGATCTCACCGCGGAAGTGATCGGCCTCAAGGAGATCCTCGCCAACAAACAGGCGCGCGGCGCCTTTGGCCAGGGCCGCATGGAAGCGATCATCCGCGACGCGTTGCCGGCTTCCGCCTACGCGTTCCAGCATACGCTCTCCAATCGCTGCCGGCCCGATTGCGTGCTGCGTCTGCCCGACGACGAGCGGCTGCTGGTCGTCGATGCGAAATTTCCGCTCGAAGCCTTCGTTGCGCTGAAGGAAGCGGCGGGCGAAGAAGCGCAAAAGCAGGCGGCGGCGCGGGTGCGCGCCGATGTCGGCAAGCACATCCGCGATATCGAAGAGCGCTATTTCGTGCCCGGCGAAACGCAGGACATTGCGATTCTCTTCGTGCCTTCCGAATCGCTCTACGGCGATCTTGCCGAGCATTTCGAGGACATCATCCAAAGAGCGCATCGAAGTCGGATCATCATCGTCTCTCCGTCGCTTCTCGTGATGGCCGTGCAGGTGCTGCAGGCGATCGTGCGCGACGCACGGGTGCGCGAACAGGCGCATGAGATCCAGGTGGAAGTGCGCCGCCTCGTCGAAGACGTCGCAAGGTTGCGCGAGCGGGTCGGCAAGTTGGCGGGGCATTTCGGACAGGCCCAAGAGGACTTGGGCATGATTGCCGTCTCCGCCGAGAAGATCGGCAAACGTGGCGATCGTATTGAAAATATGGACTTCGCGACCGCAGGGGGCAAAGCGGAGGGCGATCTTCTGGTCGCGCCGATCGACAAGGCTGCGGAATGAGCCGCGGAGGGTCTGCTGCTTATTGATGCGGCAATGAACGCCGATTTTGCTTAATTTCTGAGCGGGGATTGGCTCGGGGGCCGCGGAGGTCCAGAAGGGGGCGCATAAATCCATTGTTTACCAAGGCGTTGGCGCGGTTCGCGAGCTTGGCACGCGCCTTGATATTCGGTCTTGAGCACAGCCGGCGCGTAGAACTGGCCTGGCAGATCCCGTCCTGTCTAGGGCTCTCGCCGCATGGGGAGAAGGGTTTGGGACTTGCGTTCGTTCTTCTCACTTCTAAGCAATCCGCCGGATATGTGCATTTTCAGATTTAGTTGAGGGCGAGACATGAAGACTGCGGAAGAAGTGCTGAAGGCGATCAAGGACAAGGACGTGAAGTTTGTAGATTTGCGCTTCACGGATCCGCGCGGCAAGTGGCAACATGTGACGTTTGACGCGGGGATTATCGACGCGGATTCGTTTTCCGAGGGGCTGATGTTTGACGGCTCGTCGATTGCCGGGTGGAAGGCGATCAACGAGTCGGACATGACGTTGATGCCGGATCCGGCGAGCGCGGCGATGGATCCGTTTTTTGCGGCGCCGACGTTGTCGGTCATTTGCGACGTTCTGGAGCCGTTGACCGGGGAGCCGTATAGCCGCGATCCGCGCGGCATCGCCAAACGGGCCGAGGCCTATATGGCCTCGACCGGGGTTGGCGACACGGTGTATTTCGGGCCGGAAGCGGAGTTCTTCGTATTCGACGACGTGCGCTTTGCGACCGAGCCGTACAACACCGGCTTCACGCTCGATTCGGTGGAGTTTCCGTCGAACTCGGACACGACGTACGAAGGCGGCAATCTCGGCCACCGGATCCGCACCAAGGGCGGCTATTTCCCGGTGCCGCCGCAGGATTCGGCGCAGGACATGCGCAGCGAGATGCTCACCGCCATGGCGCAGATGGGCGCCAAGACCGAGAAGCAGCATCACGAAGTGGCCGCCGCCCAGCACGAACTGGGCCTCAAGTTCGGGCCGCTCACCACCATGGCCGACCATCTTCAAATCTACAAATACTGCATCCATCAGGTGGCGCAGAGCTACGGCAAGACCGCGACCTTCATGCCCAAGCCCGTCTACGGCGACAACGGCTCGGGCATGCATGTGCACCAATCGATCTGGAAGGGCGGCAAGCCGGTGTTTGCGGGCGGCAAATATTCGGATCTCTCCGACGAATGCTTGAACTACATCGGCGGGATCATAAGGCACGCGCGCACGCTCAACGCCTTCACCAATCCCTCGACCAACTCCTATAAGCGGCTGGTGCCGGGGTTCGAGGCGCCGGTGCTGCTCGCCTATTCGGCGCGCAACCGCTCGGCCTCGTGCCGCATCCCCTATACGTCGAACCCCAAGGCCAAACGCATCGAGGTGCGCTTCCCCGATCCGGCCGCCAATCCGTATCTGGCTTTCTCGGCGATGCTGATGGCCGGGCTCGACGGGATCTTGAACAAAATCGATCCGGGCAGCGCCATGGACAAGGATCTCTACGACCTGCCGCCCAAGGAGCTCAAAAAGATCCCGACCGTGTGCGGCTCGCTGCGCGAGGCGCTCGCCAACCTCGACAAAGACCGCAGCTTCCTGAAGGCCGGCGGGGTCTTCGACGACGATTTTCTCGACAGCTACATCGAACTCAAAATGACCGAGGTCCTGCGCTTCGAAATGACCCCGCACCCCGTCGAATTCGATCTCTATTACTCCGTGTGAGGCTCTCTACGGACCAAAGAATGCGGCCCGCATGGGCCGCATTCTCGTCAGCGCCATCAAGGCTCACGCGCCAAGCGCGTAGTTCGGACCGATTGCGACATTCGGATAGGGCTTACCGACATAGGCGGGGCCGGTCGCGGTACGTCCCCAATCTTTCCCGTCGGCGAGCCTATAGCCGTTTGCGTTGCCGTGCGCATCGAAGGTCCAAATGATCGCCATGATCGAACCCTGCGTATAACCCTGAAGAATGTTTCCCTCGATCAAGATGAAATTGGGGTGGCGCGTCTCGCCCGGCCACTGCTGATGGAAGCCGATGCCAAGCGGCGCATTTTTGACTGTATTGCCGATCGCCGACGCCGTGGTCTCGAACGAAGATCCCTCGACGCCGACATCGTAGAGAAGGATGCCCGGCCCTTCGCAATCCTCGACGATATTGCCGCTGACCACGACATCGCCTTCGGCCGCGATCCCCGAGCCTCCCGTGAGGTAGCTCGGGTTCTGCGGATCCGAGGTTCGCAGCGTGACGATCTTGACCGTCTTCACCTGATTGCCGTCGATCGTGACGCGCCGGCCTCCCGTCCAGACGTTGGTCACCGTGATTCCGTTGCCGGCGCCGACAACCACATTGCCGGACACAACCGCGCCTTCGTAGTGCGGATTCGCCGGCCCCGCGGTGGTAAAAGGAACCTCCGTGACCGGCCCCGGCTTCGAACCGTAGGGAGCCTCGATCATCAACGCCGTTTCGCCGGATTCGAGGATCTGGTTGTTCGAGACGTTGCAGTCGTAGCAATCCAGGAGCCGGATGCCGCTGAACGTCGACCGCGTGCAGACATTCTCCGAAATAATCAGGTTGTTGGCTTGCCAGGCGTAGATTCCGTTGCCGAAATAACCGCTGCCGCCGACTTCGGTGCCGGTCGACGTCGTCAGCGCAGTCGTGGCGCCGACATGATTGCCGCGGATGATGGTGCCGTCGAAATTCGCCGGCGTTTGCCAGACGACGATGCCGCCGTCGCCGCTTCTGTCGATGGTATTGTCGGCAATGATATTTTCCGCGCCGTTTGTCGAATAGATCGCCACCATGTTATCGGCAAATTGATTGCCGCGGATCTCTGCGGCCCGGCAGTTCCAAAGCGCCACGCCGCAGGCGCTCGAGCCGCCGATCGTGCAATCTTCGATCCGCAAGCGCTCAACGCGATGCGCGGCGATGACGCCGTTGAAGTTGGGAATGCGGCCATATTCGCCCATCGCCGGAAGCGGCAACATCAAGCCGGCCGGTTCGGCAAAAGGACGCATCTTTCCGGAAAGCGCGACCCCGCGGATCGTCACGTCATCGACGCTGTCAATCGCGATATTCAAGGAGTCGGGGCCGGAAGGCTGGATCGACGCCGTTCCCGGCATTGCATAGATCTCGATGGGCGCGGAGATGACGAGTTGATTAGCCAAATAGGTTCCGGCGAGAAGGTTGAGCGGCTTGCGCGCTTTTTGGGCGATCTCGATCGCCTGCTGCAAGGTCCGCCGAGACCACGTCGCACCGGGCTTCGTGAGCGACGCGCTGACGACCACGGCCATATCGTTCGTTGTGCAGTAATAACCGGGATCGTCGGCGCGCGCCGCGGTTGCCCAAAGCGCGGGACCGCCCCCCAATACAAAAGGAAGCGATTTCAAGAGCAGACGTCGATCCATGGTTTGCCTCTCGCCGAGCAAAGCGGCAGCGATGCCGCCCGCGCCGTACCTCGGCGCCCCAGGTTAACATCGCGTTAGGAGTTGTTCGCGCTGATTCTTCAGGGAGCGGTTTAAGCCCCGACTCCCGGCCTTTGCGGTAAACTCCCAGGCGAATCACTATCTTTGGCTTACTCCCCCGAGACCTCGAAATGGCGAATCACGGCGATCTCTTCGGCAATACGGCACGCAAACAGCCGGCTGGCGGCGCCAACGGCGCGCGCGGCGGTACGTCGGGCGAGGCCGGCTACACCGCCGCTTCGATCGAAGTCCTCGAAGGACTTGAGCCGGTGCGCCGCCGCCCTGGCATGTATATCGGCGGTACCGACGAGCCGGCGCTGCACCATCTCTTCGCCGAAGTGCTCGACAATTCCATGGACGAGGCGGTCGCCGGCCACGCTACGTACATCGACGTGGCGCTCGAGGCGAACGGGTTTCTCTGCGTCTCCGACAACGGGCGCGGAATCCCGGTCGAGCCGCACCCTAAGTTCCCGAAGAAATCGGCGCTCGAAGTGATCATGACGATGTTGCATGCCGGCGCGAAGTTCGACTCGGGCGCATATCAGACTTCGGGCGGCCTGCACGGCGTCGGCGTATCCGTGACCAACGCGCTCTCCGAGCGGCTCGAAGTGGAAGTGGCGCTTGGCCAAAAGCTTTACCGGCAGATCTATGAACGCGGCGTACCGAAGAGCAAACTGGAGGAGATCGGCCGGGTCGCCAACCGGCGCGGCACCAGGATCCGCTTCAAGCCCGACGAGCAGATTTTCGGCAAAGGCGCAAAATTTAAGGCGGCGCGTCTGTTTCGCATGGCGCGTGCCAAGGCCTATCTCTTCGGCGGCGTGGAAATCCGCTGGCATTGCGCGCCGCAATTGCTCGATCCGGGAACCGAGATTCCGCCGGAAGCGGTGTTTCATTTTCCCGGCGGCCTCAAGGATTATCTCGCCCAGGAAATCGAAGGCAAAGAGCTCGTTCTCGAACACATCTTTACGGGCAAAGTGGAAAAGCCGGGCGGCCATGGTTCGCTCGAATGGGCGATTGCCTGGCTTGCCGAAGACGACGGCTTTATTCATTCCTATTGCAACACCATTCCGACGGCAGACGGAGGCACGCATGAGACGGGGCTGCGCGCCGCTCTGCTGCGCGGCCTGAAGGACCATGCCGAGCGCATCGGCCAATCGAAGCGCGCCGCCGCTCTGCAAAGCGAAGACGTCATGGGCGGCTGCGCCGCGCTGATTTCGGTTTTTCTTCGCGATCCGGAGTTTCAAGGCCAGAACAAGAGCCGGCTGATGAGCCAGGAGGCGGCGCGCATCGTCGATGCGACGATCCGCGACGGTTTCGATCATTGGCTCGCCGCCGCGCCGTCCGTGGCCCTCAAACTGCTCGATTTTACCGTCGAACGCGCCGAAGAGCGGCTACGGCGGCGCGCCGAAAAGGACGTGGCGCGCAAGAATGTCGGCCGCAAGCTGCGCCTGCCGGGAAAGCTGGCCGACTGCTCGAACACCAGTGCGCAGGGCTCCGAATTGTTTATCGTCGAGGGCGATTCGGCCGGCGGCTCGGCGAAACAGGCGCGTGATCGGGTGAATCAGGCCGTGCTGCCGCTGCGCGGCAAGATCCTCAACGTCGCCAGCGCGACGCGCGACAAGCTGGCCGCCAATCAGCAGGTCGGCGATTTGATCCAGGCGCTCGGCTGCGGCACCGGCGGCCATTATCGGCAAGACGACCTGCGCTACGAAAAAATCATCATCATGACCGACGCGGACGTCGACGGCGCGCACATCGCCTCGCTGCTGATTACCTTCTTCTACCGGCAGATGCCGAAACTCATCGACGGCGGCCATCTCTATCTTGCCGTGCCGCCGCTCTATCGGCTGACGCAGGGCGTAACCCACGTCTACGCGCGCGATGACGCGCATCGCGACGAGCTGTTGCGCACCGTGCTCACCGGCAAAGCCAAAGTGGAGGTCGGCCGTTTCAAGGGTCTCGGCGAAATGCAGGTGAATCAGCTCAAGGAAACGACCATGGATCCGCGCCGGCGCACCCTCCTGCGCGTCGTAATTCTCCCTGAGGAAACCGAAGAGACGGCCGAGTCGGTCGAGCGGCTGATGGGCAATAAGCCCGAAGCCCGCTTCGCCTTCATCCAGGAACGCGCCGCGTTCGCGACCGGGCTCGTGGTGGTCTAGCGTCGCGCGCGGCACATTTTTGCGAAACTCGTCAACTTTCTCTTAACCCTGCCATTGCATCCTCAAACGGACGGCTGGGAGACGGAAAGTCATGGGTTTGCGTACATTCCTGCGCAACGAGCGCGGGTCGAGCTTTGAAAGCATGGCGCTGGCCATGTCCGTCATGGCCGTGCTCTTCGTCGCGGCCGCCGACGTGCTTCACTATGCTTCGAAGAAAAACGGCGTGCTGGCGCGGCTTTACGAGCATGCCGAGGTGGCGCGCGCCGATCAATTGCGCGGCGACGTAGATTATACCCCGACCGGCGCGATCGTCGGCATCCGGCATCTGCCGAGCCTCGATCCCTGCTCCGGCGCACAGAAATAATCCCATCTTCGCCGCCGCCCGCGATCAATCCGGATAGGTGGCCGCTTCCAAGCGTGGTTCGCTTTCCGCCAACGGCGGTAGGCTGACCGTTGCCTTGCGGTCGAGCTTGCCCCATCCGACAAACGGTCCGAGCAGCGCGGTGATCGCCGACTTGACGACCACGTAATAAAGGATCTGCCGATAGCAGAATCGCTGCAGGCCCAGCCACAGCATCAGCCGCCAGTTCTCGTTGCGCTCAATGATGAAGGCGAGCGCGACGGCGGCAAAATCGGTTGCCATGAACGCCAGGAAATAGGCGAGCGTTATGACGAGGCTGTCGGGATCAAACTGCTGCTTATGCTGTAAATAATCGAGGCCGGTGCGGAGAATCTGCCAGACCAGCATGAAATCGACAAGCGGTGCGATGATCGCCAACAGAACCTGGAAGAGCCACACTTGCGGCACACCAATCATGCCGAGCGTGCCGAAGCGCGGCCGCAAGGCGACGTCGCGATGTTTCCAGAGACATTGCAGGGTGCCGTAGGCCCAGCGGAAACGTTGTGCGACCAGGCCTTGCACCGTATCGGGCGCCTCCGTCCAAGCGACCGCTTCGCTGTCGAAGACGACGCGATAGCCGGCCTTCTGTACGGCGATCGTGAGGTCCTGGTCCTCGGCGAGCGTGTTGACGGGAAAATTGTCGACTCGCTCGATCGCCTCGCGCCGCCAAGCCCCGACCGCACCGGGAACCACCGTGATGCATCCCAAACTGACGAGTGCGCGCCGTTCGAGATTTTGTGCGCTGATATATTCGAGCGCCTGCCAGCGCGTGATGGCGTTGATGCGGTTGCCGACCTTGGCGTTGCCGGCGACGGCACCCACCTTCGGGTCCTCGAACCAGCGCGCCAAATTCGTAATCGTGTTCTTCTCAAAAAGCGTATCGGCGTCGAGGGCGACGATAATGCCGCCTTTCGCCAAGGCGAGGCCGAGATTGATCGCACTGGCCTTGCCGCCGTTCACGGTCGTGATCAACTTGACGTTCGGCGTGGCGCCGAAACGGTGCGAAACCACGGAAGAAGTTCCGTCGGTGGAGCCGTCATCGACGACGATGACTTCAAGATCGGAATAATCGCTTGCCAGAATCCGTTCGATCGATTTGGCGATCACCTTCGCCTCGTCGTGGGCGGGAATGATGACGCTGACATAAGGCAAGGAGCCGGAGAGCGCCGGCCTTACGCCGTGCAACTCGCGCCAGCGATGCACGAGACCGAGGCTGCTCAGGAACACGACGCGCGCCAAGCCGAGCCAGATCGCACCGATGAACAGCGCCCGCAGCAGATGGCCGGAATAGCCGAGCGTATAGAACACCGAGCGATTGACGAGCGGGCCGAGCATCGCGGGCGGCAACGTGGGCATCGCCTGCTCGCGCGTAAGGCCGGCGAGTTCCGAAACCGGGACAAGTTCGTAGCCTTGGGCGCGCAACGCGTCGATCAACCGCGGTAAAGCTTTCACCGTCTCGGAGCGGTCGCCACCCGAGTCGTGCAGCAAGATGACGTTGCCGAAGTCATCCGGATTCTTGTCGGCCACTTGTTTCAGAATGCGGTCGATAATGGTCTGCGCCGGCGGCTGCAGCCAATCGTCTGGATCGATTCGGAGACCAACCGTTACGAATCCCATCTGCTGCGCGACGGACACCGGCTCCAACTCATCGTACGTTGTCGGATCCGAATCGCCCAGATAGGGAGCCCGGAAGAGCCGTAGGGAATGGCCTGTGATCGCCTCGAACAAGCGGCGCGTCGCATTGATTTCCAGTTTCGCCATACCGAGCGGCAGTTCGACCAAGTTCGGGTGCGTGAACGTATGGTCGCCGATGTCGTGACCCTCGGCATATTCGCGTTGCACGATATCGGGGTACGCGCCGGCGTTTTCGCCGATGATGAAGAACGTCGCGCGGACGTCCTTCTGTTTCAGAACATCGAGAATCTGAGGGGTCCACGTCGGATCAGGGCCGTCGTCGAAGGTCAACGCTAATTTCTTTTTCTGCAGGCCGAATCTCTGAATGACGAAGCAGGTCGGCAAAACCATGTAGTTCTCGTCGACGATGTCGCCGGTCTCCGGATCCAGCTCGTCGACGCGCTGGCCATCCGAGGGCTGCGCGGCGACATGCAGAATTTCGCCTTGGTTCTCGAAATAGACTTCCTGGGTCGAAGGAATTGTCTTCAATGCCTCTGGCGCCGCTGCGTTATAAGGCTGCCCCATCACGGACCAGACCGACGGGTCCTCCGAGCCAAGCCGCCAGAGCGCATAGCCGACCGGCTGATAAATGTCGGCGGCGTGAATCTCGTTGAACGCGGTTACCGCATCGAGGAACCAGACCTCGTGCGCCACGCCGCCGGGGCTCTTGTAGGTGAACCGCGGGTTTTCGGCGTCCGGATCGAAGTCGATCTCGGCGTCGGTTGCATGCGCGAGCCGCGCCGTCTCCTGGAACGTCAGGTCGTCGGCCGGTTTGCCGGGGGCCCAGTCATAGCCGTAATTGCCGAGCGCGATGATCGTGTGATCGGGATCAAGATCCTTCATCCGTTCGTCGAGAACGCGCTCGTACCAGCCTTGGCTCGCGATGCTTCCCGAGGTGCCTTCCTCCCAATGCTCGTCGTAAGCCATGAGGATCATGAAATCGACGAGATGCGAATAGCCGGCATAGTCCCAAGAATCGTCGTCGAACGGCACCGCCAAGAGGATCTGCCAGCCGCGCGGCTTGAACGCCGCCCGCATCTCTTTCAGGAAGATCTTGAGATCCACCTGCGCGCTCTCCGGCACCGATTCGAAGTCGACGGTCAGGCCTTGGAACTTGTTGAAGTCGAGGAAGGCGATGATCTGCTGCAAACGCTCGGCGCGCTTGGCGGGATCGGCAAGCCAGCGGGCCAGCCCTGCCCCGTCCCATCGTCCTTCGACCGAGTTTTGCAGCAGCGGAAAGATCGGCTTGTTGGGATCGGCCTCGCGGATAGCTTCGAGGCCGCGATGGTCGAGATCGTTGCGGATGCCGACATCGCTGCCTTGTATGCTGAGCCAGGTCGGAATGACCCAATCGAGATGTGGCAGATCTTTCTTCAGGGCCGAATAGGCGCTCTGATCCCAATTGGCGTAGAAGCCGATGCTCAGCGGCCGGCCCGGGACGCCGCCCGGGGCACTTGCGGAGCCGGCCGCGCGGCTCTGCGGAACAGGCTTGATGTGGGCAATGCGCCAGAGATCGCGTTCCTTGCCGCGCAGCTCGGCGGCGACCCGTACCGTCGAATTGGCCAGCGTGTGGCGCGCCACCGCCGATGGGGCTGGCGGCCCGAAGAGCGTCTCGGCGGAGCCCTCCAGATCGGTGCCGGGCGGCGGCGCATTGCCCATGAGAAGGACGACGAAGACTACGCACACCAGGGCCACCGCCGCGGTGCCAATCCGCATCGTCCAGGAGATCCACGAGGCGCGCCGGCCGGTCGGATCGAAAAAGATCGGTTTTGTCCGCATTGTCGCGAATATGGAGATCGAATCAGGCTAGAACTTAAGGGGTCTTTCGCCTGAACGGCCGCTGAATACGGCCCTTTCGGCGCGCCGCGGCATAACACGGTGGGCGAGAGCGCTTCGGCGCGAGATCACTCTTTTGCGCGCCGCCTAATTCACGCCGCAACGCCGCCAATTGAAAGAAACGGCCAGTTGGGCGATAAGGAGTGCCGGCCGCAGTCCCCCAAGCGGCAAGACCGCCGTCGCACCTCGATCGAGCCGTCTACGTTCGCAAAACGCAAGGAGACAAAGAGGATGGCCCGTATCAGCGCCCTCTTAGCAAGCCTGATCATTGCCCTTACGGCGTTCAGTTTGCCACTCGCCGCCGAGGATTTCTCGGCCTCGCAAAAGAGCGAGATCGAAGGGATCATCAAAGACTACATTATGAAGAACCCGGAGCTGTTGCGCGATGCGATCAACGAGCTTGAGGCGCGCGACAAGGCCGCCGAAACGCAGGCCCGCGACAAACTCATCAAGGACCCGCAGAGTGCGCTCTACACGTCGCCCTATCAGGCAATCGTCGGCAATCCCGACGGCAAGCTGACACTCATCGAATTCTTCGACTACAACTGCGGCTATTGCAAAAAGATGCTGCCCGATATCGCCCGGCTGATGAAGGACGAGCCGGATCTGCGCGTCATCCTGCGCGATTATCCCATTCTCTCCGACGCCTCCGTCGACGCGGCGCAAGTCGCCGCCGCCGTGCGCAATCAGTTCACAGGCGAGAAGTTCTGGGAATTTCACCAGAAGCTGCTCGGTTCGCACGGTCCGGTCGGCAGAGATCAGGCGCTCGCCGTCGCGCAGGCGCTCGGCGCAGACATGGGAAAGATCGACAAGGACATGAGCGCGCCGACCGTCAAGGAGGGGCTCGACGAATCAGACCGGCTCGGCCGCGACCTCGCGCTCAGCGGGACGCCATCCTATGTGGTCGGCGACGAGGTCGTGGTCGGCGCGATCGGCTATGACGCGTTGAAAGCCAAGATCGACAACGTACGCAAGTGCGGAAAAGTCGTTTGTTCCTGACCTGTTCGCAGCCGCACGCGGACTGACCGATCGCTCGGAGCAAGACGCCGCTCTTTGCCCATCCCGTGCTTTCTTTGCCGCAGGAAGCCGGCTAAGGAAGCGCGAAGGAATCCGGGCCCCATCCATGCTCAAGGCCGTCCACGTTCTCAACGGGCCAAACCTCAATCTGCTCGGCACGCGCGAACCGGCGGTCTACGGTCACGAAACCCTGGCCATGATCGAGGCGCGGTTGGCGGAAACCTGCAAAGCGCACGGCATCACCCTGCATTTCCGCCAATCCAATCAGGAGGGCGATCTCGTCACCTGGATTCAAAACGCCGGCCGGGCGGGCGAACCGGTCATCCTCAATGCCGGCGCCTACAGCCATACTTCGATCGCTCTCGCCGATGCCATCAAAGGCGCCAACGCGCGCGTCATCGAGGTGCATCTCTCCAACATCCACGCGCGCGAACGATTCCGCCGCGTCTCGCGCATTGCGCCCGTAGCCTATGGCGTTATCCTCGGGTTCGGCGCGGCATCCTACGATCTCGCATTGCAGGCTTTGCTGTCGGCTAAGCCCGAAAGTTGAAGGAATGACGGAAAAAAAAGCGGCGCCGGCGCCGATCGACCCGCACCTCGTGGAAACGCTTGGGGAAATTGCGACGCGCCTCGATTTGAGCGAGATCGAGATCGTGCAAGGCGAGTTGCGGATCAGGGTTACGCGCCAGGGAGGCGCGCTGCTCGTTACACCGGACGTCGGCACGGTACCGCCGCTCCAACCGGCGGCGCCCAGTCAAAGCGCGCCGTGGCCGACACAGGCGGTTGCCATCCATCCGGGAACCGTGAAATCGCCCATGGTCGGCACGGTTTACCTGCGCCCGGCGCCCGATGCGGCAGCGTTCATCACCGCCGGCGCACGAGTAAAGGCGGGCGACAAGATTTTGCTGATCGAAGCCATGAAGACCTTCAACGACATCGTCGCGCCGCGCGCCGGTACGGTGACAGCGATCCTGGTCGAAGATGCGCAGCCCGTGGAATTCGACCAGCCGCTCGTCGTGATCGAATGATTCGGCGCGCGTTTGCGAGGCGCAACCGCTTTTTCTGATCGATGCCCATGTTCGACAAGATTCTCATCGCCAACCGCGGCGAAATCGCCTTGCGAATCCTGCGCGCCGCCAAGGAATTAGGCATCGCGACGGTGGCCGTTCACTCGACCGCCGATTCGGAGGCGATGCACGTTAAACTCGCCGATGAATCGGTCTGTATCGGGCCGCCGCCGGCGCGCGAATCCTATCTCAATGTTCCCGCTCTGCTCTCCGCCTGCGAGATCACCGGCGCCGAGGCGGTGCATCCCGGCTACGGATTTCTCGCCGAGAACGCGCGTTTTGCCGAGATTCTCGCCGAACATCAGATCGGCTTCATCGGGCCGAGCCCCGAACACATCCGTCTCATGGGCGACAAGATCGAGGCGAAGCGTACCGCCAAACGGCTCAACATCCCCTGCGTACCGGGTTCCGACGGCCCGGTAACCTCCCAGGACGCGCTGAAGGTCGCCGAGGCGATCGGATTTCCGGTGCTGATCAAAGCGGCGGCGGGCGGCGGCGGACGCGGCATGAAAGTGGCCCGCAACGCCAAAGACCTTTTGGTCGCGCTGGCGACTGCCCGCAGCGAGGCCAAGGCGGCCTTCGGAGACGATGCGGTCTATCTCGAAAAATTCCTCGACAATCCGCGTCATATCGAAGTGCAGATTCTCGGCGACGGCGCAGGGCGTGCGATCCATCTCGGCGAACGCGATTGCTCCTTGCAGCGCCGCCACCAAAAACTCCTCGAAGAGAGTCCCTCGCCGGCGCTGAACGCCTCGCAGCGGCTCGAAATCGGCGAGATCTGCGCCGCCGCGATGCGCGAACTTAAATACAAGAGCGCCGGGACCATTGAATTTCTGTACGACGAAGGCCGCTTTTACTTCATCGAGATGAATACCCGCATCCAGGTTGAGCATCCGGTGACCGAAATGATCACCGGCTTCGATCTTCTGAACGAGCAGATCAAGATTGCCGCCGGCTCGCCGCTGAGCATCGCCCAATCCGACGTCGTCTTCTCGGGTCACGCGATCGAATGTCGGATCAATGCCGAAGACCCGGTCACATTTCAGCCGTCGCCCGGCAAAATCGAGTATTATCATCCGCCTGGCGGGCTCGGCGTGCGCGTCGACAGCGCCGCCTATGCCGGCTACCTCATCCCGCCCTATTACGATTCGCTGGTCGGCAAGCTGATCGTACATGGACGTACCCGCAACGAAGCGCTGCTGCGGCTGCGCCGCGCCCTCGACGAATTCATCGTCGATGGGATCGATACGACACTCCCTCTGTTCCGGACGCTGATCCGCAACCCCGATGTCCAGAACGGCCTTTACGACATCCATTGGCTGGAGAAATTTCTGGCAGGCGGCGGAATGGAGGTCGCGGTGGCATAGGCCCGCGCCGCGCGGAAATTGCGTGGAAAGACTTCCGCATTCTGCATCGAACGCCGCGGCGCGTTCTTGACGGCGGCGGTAGGGGAGACCCATCTTTAGCGCATGACACGACCCCGCGATGAGTTCGAGATCACGCCGGATATTCTCCTGCGCGCCTATTCGATCGGCCTCTTTCCGATGGCGGAGAGCGCCGAGGACCAGAATCTTTTTTGGATCGATCCTGAGGCGCGCGGCGTCTTTCCGCTCGACGGCATGATCGTCTCCAAGAAACTTGCCAGGACGATTCGCTCCGAGCGTTTCGAGGTCCGCGTCGATTGCGATTTCGAAGCGGTGATTGAGGGCTGCGCGAGCGCCGGCACAGGCCGCGAGAAAACCTGGATCAATCAACGGATTAGGCGGCTCTATGGGCAACTTTTCGAGCAGGGCAAGGTGCATACCCTAGAGGCATGGCACGATAATGTGCTGGTCGGCGGCCTCTATGGCGTCGTGCTCGGCGCCGCCTTTTTCGGCGAAAGCATGTTCCATCGCGAACGGGATGCGTCGAAAGTCGCGCTGATTCATCTGGCGGCGCGGCTCGCGGCGGGCGGTTTCCGCCTCCTCGACACCCAATTCGTGACGCCGCATCTCGAAAGCCTGGGCGCCGTCGAGGTCTCGAAGGACTATTACCGCGTGCTGCTCGCCAACGCCGTCGCGCAAACGGCGGATTTCTGGATCTGGCCGAAGGGACGGCAAGTGTCGGGACAAGAGGCTCTCGCCGCCCTGCCCCACCGGCAGAACTCGGCCGGCCCAAACTCGAATCTTCCGCCGATCTAAAGGCCGTCCTCGCTCGGCGTCGAGTCCGGCGGAGCGGATTGTCGGCCGGGTGACGCGGACGGCGCGCCAGGGGCAACGAAGCCCGGCGGCGGCCCCACCTCGATCGGTCCGCTGGGCTGCGGCGGCGCGCCTTCCGTCTCGGTGCGTCGCAAAGCGGGGGGTGCCGCTTGCACCGGTTGCTGCGGCGTTGCGACCGGAGCCGGTTGCGCCGTGGCGGTGGAAGGCGGCGAAGCGATCACTTGCTGATCGCCTTTGCAACCGGTGAGCCAAATGTCATAGACGGGATGATCCAACGCGTTTAGGCCGGGGCTGGCCGCGAACATCCAGCCGGTAAAGATCCGCTTCGCCTTCTTGTCGGTGCCGACTTCGTCGACCTCGACGAACGTATCGGTCTGCGGCGCCTCGGTGGGCGGACGCGTGTAGCAGACGCGCTCGGTGATCTGCAGCGTGCCAAACTGCACCGTTTCATTGGTCGCAACTTCGAAGGAGATGATCCGCCCGGTGATCTTGTCGAGGCCGGAGAAAACGGCGATCGAATGTTTGATCTTATCGGCCACGGCGGGATGGACGCCCGAAACAGCCGAAAGCACCGCAAGCGCGGGAAGAAAACGCGTTCGAAGTTTCGTCATTCCCATTGCGCCAATTGCCGGCCGCCCCAAATCGGGCGATCAAGCATCATGAAAGTCCGGCCGGAATAGGGCCATGCCTAGATCGTCGCGTGCCGTTTAGCCGACGATCTCATTGCCAGAGAAGAATTGCTGGATCTCGATCGCTGCGGTCTCGAGCGAATCCGATCCATGCGCCGAGTTCTCACTGATCGAAAGTGCGAATTTCTTGCGCACCGTGTTTGTCGCCGCCTTGGCGGGATCGGTCGCCCCAAGCACGTCGCGATATCTCCTGACGGCGTCTTCTCCTTCGAGCACTTGCACGACCACGGGGCCCGCCGTCATCGTCGTCACGAGCTCCGGAAAGAACGGCCGCTCCCTGTGAACGGCGTAGAACGTCTCGGCTTGCGCGCGTGTCATGAGCAGCCGTTTTTGGGCGATGATCCGCAGTCCCGCGGCCTCGATCATGGCGTTGATCGCGCCAATAAGATTGCGACGCGTGGCGTCGGGCTTCAAAATGGAAAAGGTACGCTCTATCGCCACGCGCCCTCGCGATCTTCCGGAGTGCGGCGCTTATAGCCGCGGCTGCCAAGCTCGGCAACCGTGCGCGGCGCCGCGCCCTGGACAACGCGCAGAGCGCTTTCTATAAAGCCGGCCCGCATCCTGCCCAGGTAGCTCAGTTGGTAGAGCAGCGGACTGAAAATCCGCGTGTCGGTGGTTCGATTCCGCCCCTGGGCACCAGCATGCCCTAGCATTTGCACGCATATCAAGAAGTTAGCGTTCCGCGTCCGCGATTGGTCCCACGCCTGGTCCTGCGCGCGTGGAATATCCGCGCCGCTTTTAAGGGACCGGAGCCCGCGTCTACAGGGAGTAGTCCAAGGACATCGCTCAAATATCTTTGGCGCTGTCGCCCCCGGTATCCTGGAGGCGCGGAAATACGAGCCGGAGTTTCCGAATGAACTCTACGTGCAATGGCATCGTCTCTATAACATTCCGCCGCCGGATCGCGGCAAGCCGTAGCATTTCAAATATCTCACGGTGAGCCGCATTTATTTTCCGCTGGCGAAAAGCAGTGGCAAAATATCGGAGTTGTTGAGGGCGAATAAGTCTCAACCCAGGACCGCACCAAAAAGCTGTTCCAGTTTCCAAATGAAATTGGGGCTCGCGCTCTTAGCGGGCATCTCGGAGGAGCG
>JASHUD010000211.1 GCA_030040215.1 Methylovirgula sp. | reverse complement strand
AACGTGCGCCGTCGTCGCGCCCTTCTTGATGTCGAGGACCTTGCCTTGGATGAAATTGCGGCCGGAGATTTTCATCGCGCGATCCTACTGGTCGGAGTGGCGGGATTCGAACCCGCGACCCCTAGTCCCCCAGACTAGTGCGCTAACCGGGCTGCGCCACACTCCGTCGGCCGCTTTATAGAGAAAGGCGCTTCGCGCCGCAACGCAATCGCCTCAGCCGGCGCGCGCCGCGTTGAGCAGCCTCTCGCATTCGCCAAGTTCGGCAAGAACCTGCTCGAGGACTTCATATCCGGCAGTGCCAAGCACCAGAGGCTCCGCTTCCCCATTGCAGACCGCGACTTGCGCGCCGGAATCGTCCGCAACGGCATCGTAGAGCGTCTCACCCTCGCTGCCCTGCCGCCCCGCGGCGACGACGCCGCGCGCTCCTTGCTCCCGCAAGATTTTCTGCACGCCCTTGATCGTATAGCCTTCGCCATACAGGAGCCGACGGATGGCGCGCAGCAGATCGATGTCCTCGCGCCGGTAGTAACGCCGGCCGCCGCCCCGCTTCAGCGGTTTGATTTGCGTAAAGCGCGTCTCCCAGAAACGCAGCACGTGCTGGGGCAGATCGAGATCCTGCGCGACCTCGCTGATGGTTCGGAATGCGTCGGCGGTCTTTTCCATAGCGTTGCGAGAGCCTCGATCCCGCGATCCGGCGATTTGAATCGAATCTTAGAGCAGGATGCACGCAAAGGGAATCGATGGGAACCGAGATTTCCCACCGTATCGCATCAACTTTCGGATTTTGGTTTGCGGGTGATGCATTCGCATCATGCGCGCGACACGCGGAGCATCAGTTGGCGTACGTGATGTGCCCGCCGTCGGCAATCAACCGCCGTTGCGTCCCGCGCGCTGGCCGTTGATCCGCGCCTTCAGAAGATTCGACGACTTGAACACCAAAACCCGGCGTTCCTTGATCGGTACTTCCACGCCGGTCTTGGGATTGCGGCCGACGCGGCGTCCCTTGTGGCGGACGTTGAACGATCCGAAAGAGGAAAGCCGCACCGACTCGCCGGCGATCAGCCGTTTGGTCATCTCGTCCAAAACCATTTCGACGAGGGCCGCCGATTCCTTCCGCGACAGGCCGACTTGCTGATAAACTGCTTCGGCGAGATTGACCCGCGTGACCGTATGATTCCCTTGCGGTTTAGAATCCGTCGAACCGCTGGGCATCGGCCCCGGCGGTTCGCTCCTCGCCGACAACTCGCTCTTCGCCATTTTGCAACTCAGCGCTTTTCTTTATGAACGCGACGACACCCCCGCTTGCGGCGCACAAACGACGAATGCGTTCTGTTGCGCCGCACGATCAACCGGCGGGCCTCGCGATCCTCCCAGATCTCAGCGTCGCGAGGAAAAGGCTTATTGCTTAGAAGATTGGTACAAAACAAGGTCTAAGGCAACAGATCTTATCTCTCACGTCGCCAAGTCGGGAGCGAAAACCGCGGTATTTTGAATATTTGCTGCACCTGTTGCAGGCGCGCCGCAGCTACCATCGAATTAAGGCCGCTCCCCAGGTAAAACCACCGCCCATCGCTTCGATCATCACGAGATCGCCGGCTTTGATCCGTCCGTCGTCGCGGGCGACGTTCAACGCCAACGGGATCGAGGCGGCGGTCGTGTTGCCGTGAAGATCGACAGTCTTGACCACCTTTCGCGGAGCAATTGCGAGTTTTTCGGCCGAAGCGTCGATAATTCGGCTGTTGGCCTGGTGCGGGACGAACCAGTCGAGATCTTCGGGAGTCGTACCGGTTGCCGCAAAGGCAGCTTCGACAACGTCGCTGATCATCGTGATGGCCAGGCGGAATACTTCCCGCCCCTGCATACGTACCCGTCCGCTCGTACCGGTCGAAGACGGGCCGCCGTCCGCGTAAAGCTTGTCGCGAAACCGTCCGTCGGAACGCAAATGGGTCGTCAGGACGCCGCGATCGGCGCTCGTGCCCTTCCCTTCCCGCGCTTCCAGCACGATGGCGCCGGCTCCATCGCCGAAAAGCACGCAGGTGGCGCGATCCTGCCAGTCGAGAATGCGCGACAGCGTATCGGCGCCGATCACCAGCGCCCGCCGGTGCGTCCCGGAGGTCAGAAATTTATCCGCCGTGGCGAGCGCGAAGACGAAACCCGAGCAGACCGCTTGAAGGTCGAAGGCGACGCCGGCGGTGTTGCCGAGCTCGGCCTGGACCTGCGTCGCAACCGCGGGAAACGTGTAATCGGGGGTGGAGGTGGCGACGATGATGAGATCGATGTCGACGGCGCCGAGTCCGGCGTCGGCAAGCGCGGCGCGCGCCGCTTGCGTTGCAAGGCTCGAGGTGCGCTCGTCTTCGCCGGCAATATGGCGCTGCCGGATGCCGGTGCGCTGGACGATCCACGCGTCGCTGGTCTCAAGGAATTTCTCGAGATCCGCGTTGCTGACGATACGCTTCGGAAGCGAGCACCCCAATCCGACGATGACGGAGCGAAGTACGGGTTGGGTCACGCGGATTTCCGGCTCGAATAAACGTGGGGCTTGTTGCACAATCGCCGGGTTCGAGCAACCATGCTTCAAGCCGTTGTTCCGAAATGCTTATCTCAAATCCGCCGATCGCGTTACGGCCGGCATCCTTGGGCGGCCCGGAGGCCCAGGCCGGCGCTTCACGAGCGTACCGAAGCCGGCGCGGCGGCGCGCGGCTCGATCTGTTCTGGGAGCGATTCCCCGATCTTTCGCAAGAGTTCGTCGCGCACCATCTCGTAACCGATTTCGAGGGCACGCGCCGTGCCCAACGCATCGGCTCCGCCGTGACTCTTGATCACCACGCCGCCCAATCCCAGGAAGATGCCGCCGTTCACACGGCGCGGATCCATTTTGACGGCGAGCCCTTGGAAGGCGCGCCGCGCCAGGAGATAGCCGAGTTTCGAGCGCATGCCGCTGCGCAGCGCCTGATGCAGATAGGCGCTGATTTGCTTGGCCGTCCCTTCCGCCGTTTTCAAGGCAATGTTGCCGGTGAACCCTTCCGCGACGACCACATCGACTGCGCCTTTGCCGATGTCATCGCCTTCGACGAAGCCGCGATAATCGAGATTGGGCAGAGCCAACTCGCGCAAGATTCGCGAGGCGGCTTTCACCTCCTCGATTCCCTTGATCTCCTCGGTGCCGACATTCAGCAAGCCGACCGTCGGCCGGTCCAGCGCGAAGATGATTCGTGCCATGGCCGACCCCATGATCGCGAGACCGACCAAGTGACGCGCGTCGGCGCCGATCGTCGCCCCGACGTCGAGTACGACCGATTCGCCGCGCAGCGTCGGCCAAAGCACCGCGATGGCCGGGCGATCGATGTGCGGGATCATGTGAAGGCAGATCTTGGCCATCGCCATCAGCGCGCCGGTATTGCCCGCCGAAAAGGCGGCATCGGCTTCGCCTTTCTTCACGGCTTCGAGGGCGAGCCACATGGAGGAAGCGCGCCGCCCGGCACGCAGGGCTTGGCTCGGCTTATCGCCCATGCGCACGGCGACGGGGGCGTGCCGCACGCTCGAGACCGCGGCAAGGGAAGGATCGGCCGCGACGAGCCGGGTCAGTCTCGGCTGGTCCCCGAAAAAAAGGAACGCGAGGCCGGGATATTGGGCGCGCGCCAAAGCGGCGCCGGGTACGATCACCTCGGGACCGTGATCTCCCCCCATGGCATCGATCGCGATCCGAATTGAGCTCTGCATAGCGCTTCCTATGCGCTCCATCTCCCCGCGGCCGCGGCCAAGCCGAGAGACGCGCCGGAAGATGCGCTACGGCAAAGCGCAGCCGACCGCAAGCGCGGGCGGCTCGCCTGCGGCGCGTCGCAGAGCGGACCGTTCAAGAGCGATCGGTGAGTTTTTTCAACACGTCGAAAGGCCGCTCGTCCCGTTCCTCGGCAACCGTTACCGGGGCGAATTCCGCACCTGGTTTCTTCGGATAGGGATCGAGGCCGAGCGCCAGAAATTCGGCGGCAAGCGCGCCGACATCGATCATGCCGTCGACGATCGCGTCGGGCGGATCGCGCGCAAGCGTGCCCTGGCTGCCGAAGAGCGTTGCGGTACGGGCCGCGGCGCGCGCCGCCGGCGGTGGAGCGAAATCGACGTCGATCTCCTGGACGATGTCGGTGTCGAACGGTTCGAGACTCAAGACGCAGATCTGTGTAACCCGGGCGCGCAGCGTCCCGCTGACGTTGAATTCGGCAAGACCGCGCCGGGCGATGTGAAAATCGGCTTCGAGCCTGTCGATCCCGGCGAGGCCGTCCACGGCGGCAAGCGCCTGGCGAGTCGCCGCATCGGCGCTGATCGCCAGATCGAGCCCCTCCTCCGGCACTTCTTCAACGTTGACGGGATGCGAGAAGACCTTGTCGGTCGGCCGCGGATTCGTTTTGCTAGCTGGCATCGTGGCCCTCTTCCTCCGGCTTGCCTGCAAATATAGGACCTTCGACGAACTCTGCGAGTGTCGCGCCGGCGAGCCCTTTATCGAGGGCCTCGACGTAGCGGGCAAGGCGATCCGCGTCGCGGCGACCGGCATAGACGTTCCGAGCCAAGGCGGTGCAAAGCGCGGCATGACCCTCGCGCAAAGCCCGATCATAGGCGTTGGCGCGGCCGAGAAAAGACTCGGCAATCGTCCTCATTCGTTTTGGCACGCCGACGTCGGCCACGCCCATCTCGCGCAGCGCGACGTCGAAGTGCCGGAATAGAGCGTCGGCGAGATCCTGCGCAATTTCCGGGCCGGGCGCCGGCAGAAGACCGAGTCTGCGCAACACGAGGGCGGCGTGCAGGGCTAAGGATTCGAACCGCCCGTCGATGTCGTCGCCGATCCCATACGCACGGAACAAAACCGGGTCGCGCGCCGCCGCGACGATCTCGCCATGCAGCCGATCGATCAAGCGGCGATTGGCTGCGCCCCGGAAAAGCCCAAAAAACATGACTCTAAGTTCCGAGCCCGCGTTCGCGAGGCGGGTGCCGCGCTTGCCTTTGGTATTCGCGGGGGTTAGGCATCGGCGGGCTGCGACGCAAGCAAAACTTGGCGTGCGCGGAACGGCGGCGGGATCGAACGGAGAGGGTGAGCGTGAATTTGGGCAAGACAGGTTTCGCTGTGAAGTTCGGCCTGGCGAGCCTGCTCGCGCTCGGCCTTGCCGGCTGTCTCGGCTATGATGGCGAAATCGCCCACGGCTATCAGGTCGATCCGAAATTGCTTGACCAAGTCAAGGTCGGATCCTCCGCCGAGCAGGCGCTGGTCGTCATGGGGACGCCCTCGACCACCTCGACCGTCGGCGGCGACGCTTGGTACTATATCAGCCAATCCACCGACCGTCCGGTCCTGTTCATGGACGCGAAGATCACCGACCAGCGTGTTCTGGCGATCTATTTCGACAAGCAGAAGCGAGTCGAGCGCATCGCCAACTACGGCCTGAAGGACGGCAAGGTATTCGATTTCGTCTCGCAGACGACGCCGACCGGCGGCAACGAGGCGAGCTTCCTGAACGGCATTTTCAAGAGCCTCCTGCGGTTTGGCTGATCGCACCGCAGCCGCATTATGCATGGCCGGAGCGATCCGGCCATTTCTTCGATCGGCGCGCCTAATGCGCAAGGATCGCAAGCAGCAGAAGCGCCACGATATTGGTGATCTTGATCGCCGG
>JASHUD010000028.1 GCA_030040215.1 Methylovirgula sp. | reverse complement strand
CCCGAGGCGCCGATGAGGATCAGCGCCTCGCGCTGATCGTTCGGCAGTTGCTGTAGCGCCCCACGCAGATCGAGCAGGTCCATATGGCTGTTCTGCGCAGGGGCGGTTGCGAGTCGCGTTGCGATTGCCCCGTCGGAATCGGCGACCTCGCGGCGCCGTTTGCGATATTCCGAATAATAGAAATTGCGCAGAATCGTGAACAGCCAGGCGGGTAGGTTCGTGCCCTCTACGAAGGAATCGAGATTGCCCCAGGCCTTGACGAGCGTTTCCTGTACGAGGTCGTCGGCGCGGTCAGGATGGCCGCAGAGCGATACCGCGAAGGCGCGCAGATTCGGAATGACCGCGATCAGGTCCGCCTTGATCTGCGCGCTGGCATGCGTCGGCTTACGGATTTCTTCCCTTTCGACGCCTTTCACTTCATATCCTTTTTGGAACCGATGCGGCGGCCGGTTCGTCGTGGTTCGGCCGGCACGCCGGCTTCGAGCTTCTGCAACAGATCGAGGAAACGATCCGGGATCGGCTGCATCAGAACATCGTTGTAGACGCCGCGCAGGCGCAGCCCGATCTGCTCGACGATCTCCGGCTTTGGCGCCTTACGCACCCGAGCCCCGGCAATCGCGCTGATCCGCGCCGGCGAACCGCCTTCTTTCGGGACGAAAGCCTCCTTCAAATCTGCGCTTTGCGTCTTTTCTCGGCGGATGGGCGCGCTGCTCTTTTTCGCTCTCAAATCGATAGGCTTTGTCACTACCGTTTCCTTACGTGTCTTTTCGTGGGTCATCGGCCAATTCAACCGGTAGCGCGACAAAGGTGAATGAACGCCTTCCGGGGAGCCTCCAGATCAGCTTTATTCTCGCGGCGTTTGGACTATGCTGCCGAACGCCGTGGGCAATAGCCTGAACGGATTATCGCCCGCCTTTCAACGCGATATTTTCGCGAAAGTTCCGGATCGGGGAACTAAATTTAGGCTGGCGCATTTAGCAAGCTGGGACTTTGGTTGGCTTGGTAGAGGAGCCGGGATCTATGTCGATTTCGAAAGCAATTTCCTCCCATATTCCCTATCTCCGCCGGTTCGCGCGCGCCTTGACCGGTACCCAAGCGGGGGGCGATGCCTATGTTCTCGCCACTCTCGAAGCCGTCGTCGCGGAGCCGGACGCCCTTAGCCAGAATGCCGATCTTCGCGCGTCGCTCTATAGAATGTTCCTCAAAGTCTGGGAATCAATGCCGGTCAACGGATACGTCGAACAACTTTCCTTTTCGGCCGACGAAAAGGGGGCGCAGCGCAATCTCGAGGCCATCCCGCTGCGCCCGCGCGTGGCGTTTCTGCTGAGTTCGCTCGAAGGGTTTGAAACCGCCGAAGTCGCCCGCGTCATGGACTGCTCAGCCGAGGATGCGGCCGAGCTCATCGATCAGGCCGGCAAGGAGATTTCGAAGCAGATCCGCACCGACGTGCTCATCATCGAGGATGAGCCACTGATTGCCATCGACATCCAGATGCTCGTCGAAGAGCTCGGTCATCGCGTGGTTACGATCGCGCGGACGCACGGGGAAGCGGTGAAGGCGGCGGAAGAAATGAAACCCGGGCTCATCCTCGCCGACATTCAGCTCGCGGATGGAAGCTCCGGTCTTGAGGCCGTCAACCAGATCCTCGGACATTTTTCGGTGCCGGTCATCTTCATCACGGCCTATCCCGAACGGTTTCTGACCGGGACGCCGCCGGAACCCGCCTTTTTGATCACCAAGCCATTCGGTGTAGATAGTTTGAAGGCGGTGATCAGCCAGGCGCTGTTCTTTGATCGCAAGTCGCGGCGCAAGGACGAACCGCAGACAAGGAGTGCCTTCGTCTGAGGCGCCGCGCGCATCGACGCAAGACTTGTCTATTCCACTTTTCCGCCTTCGCCGCGTTTTGCGGCGAGCGCTTCGCGCACCGCTTTGATCAATGCTCCCGCCGTGAACGGCTTTACCAGCCAGCCCAGCGGGCGCGCCGGCGCGGCGCGCGATCGGGTAGCCGGATCGGCGTGCGCCGTCACGAAGATCGAGCGGATGCGATGTCTCTGCAACAGCTTGATTGCCGTGTCGATTCCGTCGCCGGAATGCGCCAGCCGAATGTCCATGAGGACGAGATCGGGCGTTTCCCGAGCGGCTAAAGTCAAGGCATAGTCGGCGGTCGTCGCCACACCGACGACCGAAAAGCCTGCTTTGGTCAGCATGTCTTCGTTCTGAAGGCCGACGAAATAGTCGTCTTCGACGATCAAGATGCGCGCGGCTTGGTCGGGCGCAACCGCGTCCCCTTCGCGGGCGGTCGCGAAAACGGGCAGCGGCCGCCCTGCCGTTCGCGATCCTGCCGTTCGCGATCGAGGAACGAGTTCGACTTGATCGCGGTTCATTGCATCGTTTCGACTGGATCGCACGGCAGGAAGCGCCCTTCATACAACGCCGGCAACGCTGGGCGGACCCCTAATGCCCGCGCAAATCTAACAACGCCGTGCGCAAGAAGAAAAGCAGGAAATTATTCAAGGCCGTCGGAACCGCGCGCTGTCGCCGCCAAGGATAAGCTTCACCGGTCTTTGTTTGGCGTGGTCACGCGGCGCGCCAAGATAAAGCCCGCGCCGAGCGCGAGGGCGACGAGAGCAAGCGGTCCGACTTGTTTGGTCAATGCGACACCAAGTCGAAGCGCGGTTTCTTCGGGTTTCATGTCGGCTTCGTGCAGAACCGCGATGAGCGGCGCCACGGTTTGATCGATGTTATCGGCGAACTGCGCGCGACCGGCGTCAACCTGCGCTTCGGAGATGGAATTAGACGCGGCGATGTTTTTCGGCCGCGCCCGGCCTTTCAGCCAGAAGGCCAGGAAGCATACGCCCGCGACCGTGATGTGAAGGCCCGCGACTGCAAGTGCGGCGACAGCCGGTTGGGTCAGCTGTGCGACCCAAAGATAGAGGGCGACCGAGAGGAAACCCAGGCTCGCCAACACGAAAATAAAGGCGACGACAAGCAACACGACGCTCGCCGCCAGGCGCCGGCCCATTGCCTCGAACAGCGCGGTGATTTCGCCCAATTGGCGGGTCAGAAATCCGCTCATTTGTGCGGACGAATCAAGATCCCAATCAGGAACCCGGCAATCGCACCGGCGAAAACCGCCGTGAACGGGCTACGCTCGATCGAGTTCTCGAGATCCGTAGTAATCGCGCTCAGCCGATCCTTCGCCTCCGCAGTTTGCGCGGAGAATTTATGCCGCGCTTCGTCGGCCGCACCGAGCACTTGCTGTTTGGTCGCCGCCGCCTGGTTCTGGACGAGTTCCAGAACCGAAGCCGACAATTTCGAGATATCGTTGCGGAGATCGGCGAGATCGGCGGTAAGATCGTGTCGAGCCTGCTCCTCGATGTGTTCAAGATCAGACATTTTCTTCTCCATAGCCTCTACCTGGGGATGCAATAGCATGATCGACGCCGCCGATCATTTAAGGCAGCCTTCCGACTTTGTATCCGTTGTCGTTAATCCTAATGACCTTTCGCCGCGCCCGATCTGCGCAATCGCAAACAGAGATCCAATCATCGCAAACTCGGACGTGGAAGGGCGTTGAGGGAACGGCTAAGCCCGTGCGGACGTTCCATATTCCGTTGCCGGAACCTTCATCGCCGCGGTGCGTTGGTGGGCTGAGCCCAGAGCGCCAATTACCCGAGAGGAATGCCGCATGAGCAATTCAATCGACTTCCAGAACAGGACATCAACCCGGGGTTTTGCGTCCATGGATCCCGAGAAGCAGCGGGCCATCGCACGCAAAGGCGGGGAAAGCGTACCGCACGAAAAGCGCAGCTTCTCGCAAAATCCCGGTCTCGCGGCCCAGGCCGGGCGGAAGGGCGGCCAAAGCGTAAGCCCGAACAAACGCAGCTTTTCGCAGAACCATCAGCTCGCTTCGGAGGCCGGACGCAAAGGCGGCCATGCCTCGCACGGCGGCCCAAAAGCGGTTAAATATTAAGGAATTGGCGGCTAACCGGGCGCGGCCCATTGCCGTATCCGCGCAAAACGGAACAGGGGTCGGTGATCGAGAGTGGCTATGCGGCGCGTTTCTTCGCTGCGGCTCGGTTACCGAATCGCCGCCCGCGGATTTTCGATACGGGCGCAGGCCTTCGGTTTGCTCGGCGACCTGTCATGGTATAGTGGGCGCGGAAGTTCGCCCAGCCTGACGCGGAAGCTCGATAACGTGCCGGAACGCAAGAAAATCAATCTTCTGCATTTATCGACCCTTGTCGCGGTAGGGGTTCTCGTCGGCACGGAAGTGGTTGGCGCGTCCTGGGCCGCGGGGTGGGCCTTGGGGGGCCTTTTGCAACTTGCGCCGACGATCAGCCGCATTTTCGAAGCATTTTTTGCACTCTGCGGCTTCGTCCTGCTTTTCTATTTTATGCGGACCGCGCTCAAGAACGAGTCGATCTGGCAATGAGCCGGGAGATTGCCCGGCATTTTCTGACATCCTCGCGAGCGTATGATCCCACCCAACCGACGGACTTTTCTAAAAGCCGCCGCAGCCGCGACGCTGGGTCTCGCGCACGCTGAGAAGAGCGAGGGCGCCGTCAACGGTCTCAGACTTGGGCCTCCGCAGCCGTTTTCCTTCGATCTTTTGAAGGAAACGGTGCGGCGCATGGCGAAAGAAGCGTATGTCGGACCTGTGCGCCCGGCTCCGGAGATCGTCTCCAAGATCGATTACGAAGCTTGGGGCAAGATCAAATTCGACGTTGACCACGCGCTTTATGCGAAGGGGCCGGGGCGCTTTCCGGTCAGCTTCTTTCATCTCGGCATTTATTTTCCGAAAGCCGTCGCGATGCATGTCGTGGAGGACGGGAAGGCGCGCGAGATCGTCTACGATCCGAGCCTCTTTGATATGCCCGCGGATTCGCCTGCCCGGCAATTGCCCCGCGGGGCGGGTTTTGCCGGGCTGCGTGTACAGGAGGCGCGTGACGCGCCGCTCGATTGGCGCACGAACGATTGGGTTGCATTCCTCGGCGCGGATTATTTCCGGGCGATCGGCGAATTGCATCAATACGGGATCTCCTGCCGCGCCGTCGCGCTCGACGTCGCGGTGGCGGGCAAGAACGAGGAATTCCCGGATTTCACCAAATTCTACATCGACGAGTCGGGGCCCAAAGACGGCTTGACGCTCTATGCCTTGCTCGAAGGCCCGTCGATCGTCGGCGCCTGCAAATATGCGACGACGCGCGGCAAGGGCGTCGTCATGGACGTCGAGCAACTATTCTGTCTGCGGCGCGACATCGCGCGTTTCGGAATCGCGCCGCTGACGACGATGTTCTGGTTCTCGGAAACCCTCAAACCGACTGCCGTCGACTGGCGCCCCGAAGTGCACGATTCGGACGGTCTTGCGATCTGGACGGGCAACGGCGAGCGGATATGGCGGCCGCTCAACGATCCCCCGGCCATCACCGCATCCGCGTTTCTCGACGACGCTCCGCGCGGCTTCGGCCTCCTGCAGCGCGATCGCGATTTCGACCATTATCTCGACGGAGTGTTCTACGAACGGCGCCCGAGCCTTTGGGTCGAACCGAAAGGGAGCTGGGGCAAAGGATCCGTGCAGCTCGTCGAAATCCCCACCGACGACGAGATCAACGACAACATCGTCGCCATGTGGGTAGCGGACGGCACGGCGACCGCCGGCACGGAGACGAACGTCGCCTATCGCCTCTATTGGCTTGCCGATACGCCCTTCCCGGGCAAACTCGCCCACGTCGTCGCGACCCGGCTCGGCAACGGGGGCCAGCCCGGCAAGCCGCGCCCGAAAGGGGTACGCAAATTCATGGTGGAGTTCCTGGGCGGCCCGCTGGCAGGCCTGCCCTATGGCGTAAAGCCAGAACCGGTGCTCTGGGCCTCGCGCGGTACGTTCTCTTACGTCTTTACCGAGGCGGTGCCCGACGATGTGGCGGGTCACTGGCGCGCCCAGTTCGATCTGACGGTCACCGGCCCCGAGCCGGTCGAAATGCGGCTCTTCCTGCGCTCCGGGGCCAGGACCTTGAGCGAAACCTGGAGCTTTCAATATCATCCATGGTCGGAATGCGCGCCGACCTGTTATCCAAATTCGGCCACTTAGACGCCGCTCGCAATCTCGTGGGTGGCGCCATTTGCCGGCGCGGATTAGCATACGGCGGCAACGATGTTGGAGGCGGCTTATGAACAAACTGCCTGCCTGTCTCGCGGCGCTGGCCGTCGCCGCTGTTCTTTGCCCGCCGACGGCGGCGCAAGCCATAGGCACGGACATCGGCAAGCCTTGGCTTTTCGGCGCCGGTATCGGCTGCGATGCCAGCCTGCTGCCCTGGCGCTCGGTGTGGCTCGGGCATTTCTCTGGCGGCCTCGCCTCCTACGTGCCGGGCGCGCCGGCCGCGTCCGTCACATGGCACGACCAGAAGCTCTGTTTTCCTTCCCGGCGCGAATGCATGCAATGGCAGCGCGCCGAACGCCGGCAATTCGGCGGCGTCCAGGGCTATTGGACGTGCCTGCTGCTGCGCTGAGGATGTTCCCGTTAACTTTCCGCAATCTTCTGCGGCGTGTTGCCCTTTCTTCGCGTTGCGCCGCATGCAATTCCTATATTGCGCATGGGTGCGCGACATCGCGCCAGGGAAGGACATATGCTGGAACGATTGAAGACGTTCATGGCCGAGCTTGCCGGCGAGCCGACACGCGAGTTCGGGGAGAATGATTATCGGCTCGCTGCGGCCGCTTTGCTCGTTCACCTCGCCGAAGCCGAGGGGCCGGCCGATGCGGCCGGACGCGCCCGGCTTAACGAGGTCATCGAAAAAAATTTCGGCCTCGATCCGGCGGCGACGGCGCGGCTCATCCAGTCCGCCGAGGCGAGCGATCAGCAAGCCGTCGATTTCTATCGGTTCACCCGCGTCATTTGCAACAACCTCGATCAAACGGGCCGATTGCGCGTCGTTGAGATGTTGTGGGAGATCGCTCTTGCCGATGGCGCCGTCCAGGAGATTGAGGAGAACGCGGTCGCGCAGATTGCCGAACTCCTTGGCGTCTCGCCGCATGATCGCGTGCGGCTGCGCCAACGCGTCGCCGGCGAGCCCGAGGCGGGCACGGCGTTTGCAGGGCCCTGGCAGGCGGTCGCAGCAAAGGAATAATCCCGCCATAGTCTTGCCGACGATCGCGTTCATGCCGGTGTAGGCGCGAAGCGCCGTTCATGAACGTCTCCAGTCAGAGCCATGCTCCAGCGCCTCAATCGTTCCCGCAAAGTCGTCGTCATCCTCCACCAGGAACATTCGACGCCGGGCCGGTTCGGGCGTCTTCTCCGAGCGCTGGGGTACGACCTCGATGTCCGCCGGCCGCAATGTGGCGATCCTCTGCCGAAGACGCTGGCGGAACACGCTGGCGCAGTCATTTTCGGCGGTCCGATGAGCGCCAACGACGAAGAAGACTGGCTGCGCCGCGAGATCGATTGGATCGACGTGCCGCTCAAGGAGGAAAAGCCGCTGATCGGGATCTGCCTCGGCGCGCAGATCCTGGCGCGCCACCTCGGCCAGCGCGTCTATGCGCATCCGGAGGGCAAGGTGGAAGTCGGCTATTACCCGATCACTCCGACGCACGACGGCCACGCCGCCTGCGCCTACCGGTTTCCGCAGCAGGTCTATCAATGGCATCGCGAGGGCTTTGACCTGCCTTGCGGCGCGGTGTTGCTTGCCGCGGGCGACGACTTTGCAACGCAGGCGTTCCGCTACGGGCCGGCCGCCTACGGCTTGCAATTCCATCCGGAAGTTACCTATGCGATGATGTGCTGCTGGACGATACGCGGCACCGACCGCATGGCGCTGCCCGGCGCCCGTCCGCGCCATCTACATCTCGAAGGCTGGTACCGGCACGACGCGGCGGTGGCACGTTGGTCGGAAGCGTTCCTGGAGAGCTGGCTTGCGCCGCGCGGGTCGGAGCACGACGCAGCCGAAGAGTGCCGATTGGCGCTCGCTTAATATCCGTCGCGCGGACACTTGCCTCTCCCCATTCGCTTGCGCTCATGGGAGAGGGATCGGTCACTTCTCGTTCAGCGGATGGAGGTCGCGCACCATCGCTTTCATCCGTTCGTCGAGCACGTGCGTATAGATCTGCGTGGTCGAAATGTCGGCGTGGCCGAGCAGCTCCTGCACGACGCGCAGGTCGGCGCCGTTTTGCAGCAGATGGCTCGCGAAGGCATGGCGCAGTACATGCGGGCTCACGCGCGCTACCGCGATCCCGGCGCGGGCGGCAACCGCTTTGACGTCGCGCGCGAACACCTGGCGGCTCAAATGACCGCTGGCACTCTCGGCCGGGAAGAGCCACGGCCCGTCGCCCAAGCTGCGGGCTTCGAGCAAGGCACGGTAAGCGGCGATCGACCGTTTCGCCGGTTCGGAGAGCGGAACGAGACGCTCGCGTCCGCCTTTGCCACGAATGAGGATCAGCGGCTCATTGCGTCGCGCGGCGGCCTTGGAGAGCGCCACGAGTTCGGAAACCCTGAGGCCGGTCGCGTAGAGCAGTTCGAGCAGACAGGCGGTACGTGCCGCATGAATGCGCTCGAGTTTATCCGGCGCGGCCGCTTCGACCGCCGCTTGCGCCGCGGCTAGCAAACGCTCGACTTCTTCGACCGAAAGGATCTTCGGCAGCCGCGGATTGCGCCGCGGTCCTTCGAGGACCAAGGCGGGATCGTCGGCGCGCATGCCTTCGGCATACAGAAAGCGATGCAACTGGCGGATCGCGGAAAGCCGCCTTGCGCCCGTCGCCGCCGAGAAGCCGCGCCCCTTCAGGGTGCGCAGATAGGCGCGAATGTCTTCGGTGTCGACGTTCAGGGTGCATCTTCCGGCGCGGGCGATCGCGGCTTCGTAATCGCTGAGATCGCGCCGATAAGCTTCGAGCGTATTGGCTGCGGCGCCGCGCTCGGCCGCCATCATTTCAAGAAACGCTTCGAGGCTGCGATCTTTTGGCAAGATGCAATCCTACTTATTGAGGCGCGAAGCAGGCACCGTTTGAATGATTTCGTGCGGTTGCGGCGTGACGAAGGTGACGAGTGCCAGCATCGTTACGTAGACGAGCCCCGCCAGCAGCCCGATCGTCAGGAGAAAGCGAATTAGGCTTGGCACTATCGTCCTGCGATTCGGGAATGATTCGGCCCGTTATACGGCCCTGGCTGATTTCCGGAAGTGGATCCATGAAAGAGGCTCGGATTGGCGCTAAGATAACCACTAAAACAAGCACTTAGACACAGGCTGCGACCGCCGGCGCGGGGAAGCCGCTTAAACTGGCGAGGATGGCGTGTTACATCCAGCCGATGACAATTGGGATAAAGCCGGGCGGCGAGAGCGGCGAAGAGCATTCGCCGGACGCGGCGGCGGCGCGGCTCTTGGCGTTGCTTGGCCGGCGGCCGATCGTGCTCGTCGGCCTCATGGGTTCCGGTAAGACCGCCATCGGACGGCGTCTTGCGCAGCGGCTCGGCCTCGAATTTGTCGATTCCGACGCCGAGATCGAACGCGCTGCCGGTCTGACTATCCCCGAGATCTTTAGCCGTTATGGCGAACCCTATTTTCGCGACGGCGAACGGCGCGTGATGACGCGGCTCTTGGCGGGAGGGGCGCGGATCATCGCGACGGGAGGCGGTGCCTTCATGAGCGAAGAGACGCGCGCTCGGATCCGCGAGACCGGCATCTCGATCTGGCTCAAAGCCGATCTCGACGTGCTCTGGCGCCGCGTGCGCAAGCGCAATCATCGTCCGCTCCTGCAAAACGGCGATCCCGAAGCGATGCTGAAGGCGCTGATGGACGAGCGCGATCCGATTTATGCGCAAGCGGACATCACCGTAATTTCACGTGAAGGACCGCACGATCTCGTCGTCGAAGATATTCTCGCCGGGCTCGAATCGAAGTTGCCGCAGGAATCGCCGCCGACACAGGCGGCAGACGCGGATCCTTCTGGACCGGCGCGCGCCGAGCGCGTCCGCGTCGATCTCGGCGAGCGCGGCTATGACATTTTGATCGGCGAGGGACTCATCGGCGAGACGGGCGCGCGCCTTACGCATCTTGCGCCGGGAGCTGCCGCGGTGATCATCACCGACGAAAACGTCGCGCGCCATCAGCTTGGCGGACTCGAAGCAGCGCTCGCGGCCGCGGACATCCGGCATCAGAGCATCGTCGTTGCGCCGGGCGAAGGATCGAAGTCCTATGCTTCCTTCGAGCGGGTGTGCGACGCCATCTTGGCAGGCAAGTTCGAGCGCGGCGACTGCGTGATCGCGCTGGGCGGAGGCGTGGTCGGCGATCTCGCCGGCTTTGCCGCGGCCAGCGTGCGGCGCGGCATGCGCCTGATCCAGGTTCCGACCTCGCTGTTGGCGCAGGTCGATTCCGCGATAGGCGGCAAGACCGGAATCAATTCGCCGCACGGCAAGAATCTGGTCGGCGCCTTTTACCAGCCGATGCTCGTACTCGCCGACACCGCCTCGCTGGCGAGCCTGCCGGAGCGCGAGTTCCGTGCCGGCTACGCGGAAACCGTAAAATACGGGCTTATTGGCGATCTCGCATTTTTCGATTGGCTCGAAGCCCATTGGCGCGGCGTCTTCACAGGCGGTCCGGAGCGAACCCGGGCGATCGCCAAAAGCTGCGCCGCCAAAGCGGCCATCGTCGCCGCCGACGAATATGAATCGGGTGAGCGGGCGCTGCTCAATCTCGGCCATACCTTCGCGCACGCTCTGGAGCGCCTTACCGGCTACGACGGGAGCCGCTTGGTGCACGGCGAAGCCGTCGCAATCGGGATCGCTTGCGCTTTCCGCTTCTCGGCGCGGCGCGGACTTGCGAGCGAGGCCGAGGCGCGGCGCGTCGAAGCGCATCTTTGCACCGTCGGACTGCCGGTTCATGTCCGCGATATTCCCGGTTGGAATGGCGATGCGGCGGCGATCGTCGAGGCGATGATGCAGGACAAGAAGGTGAAGCGCGGCGGCCTCACTTTTATTCTGGCGCATGGTATCGGACGCTGCTTCATTGCCAAGAACGTCGCCGCCGACGAGATTCGCGCGTTTCTCGAGGACGAATTGAAGGAATCGCGCCGAGCGCGGTGAGTACGGGATTTTCGACCCATGCACGGCGTACATGCCGAGCTTTCCACGCTCGATCTCTGGGTCGCCGGGGCGATCATCGTCTTCTGCATCTTGATGGCGGCATTCTTCAACGGTTCGGAAACCGCGCTGACTGCGGCCTCGCGGGCGCGCATGCACGCGCTGGAGCGCACCGGCGATCGTCGCGCCGGCGCCGTCAACCGGCTGTTGCGCAACCGCGACCGATTGATCGGCGCGGTGCTGCTCGGCAATACGCTGGTCAGCATCGGCTCTTCGGCGCTGTTGACCGGGGTGCTCGAAGAACTGGTCGGCTATAGCGGCGTGATCTATGCGACCGGCGTCATGACGCTGGTGTTGCTCGTCTTCGCCGAAATCATGCCAAAGACGCTGGCGATCAATTACCCCGACCGCGTCGCATTGTTCGTCGCCCCTATGATCCGCTTCTTCGTCGCCGTCTTCGGGCCGGCGCTGACTGCGGTCGAAGCGATCGTGCAAGGACTTCTGCACCTCTTGGGGATCGATACGAGCATCCGGCACGCCTTGCTCTCCGGCCACGAAGAGCTGAAAAGCACGGTGGATCTGATGCATCTCGAAGGCGGCGTGCCGCGCGTCGAACGCGATATGTTCGGCGGCCTCCTCGACCTGCGCGACCTTGTGGTCGAAGACGTGATGGTCCACCGGACCAAGATGTACATGATCGACGCCGATCTGCCGCCCCACGAGTTTGTCCGCGAGGTCGTCGCTTCTCCCTATACACGGGTGCCGATTTGGCGCGGCGAGCCGGACAATATCATCGGCGTCGTGCATGCGAAGGATCTGCTCCACGCAATCGACCAATCGGGCGGCGACATCGCCCATCTAAACATCGACGCGGTGGCGCTCGAAGCCTGGTACGTGCCCAATACCACTGGACTCGAAGAGCAGCTGCAGGCCTTCCTTAAGCGCAAGACCCACTTCGCCCTGGTCGTCGACGAATATGGGGTGGTGATGGGCCTCGTCACGCTCGAGGACATTTTGGAAGAGATCGTCGGGGAGATCTCCGACGAGCACGATCAAGTCGTGCTCGGCCTGCGCCAGAATCCCGACGGTTCGGTCACCGTCGACGGCTCGTTGCCGATCCGCGATCTCAACCGCCTGATGAACTGGCAGCTTCCGGATGAGGAAGCGACCACCATCGCCGGCCTCGTCATCCACGAGGCACGCGCGATTCCAGAGACCGGGCAGGTCTTCACCTTCCACAATTTCCGCTTCGAAGTGTTGCGCAAGACGCGCAATCGCATTAGTTCGCTGCGCGTGACCCCGGGCCCGCCGCCGGCGGCGGAAGAACCATAGCGCGTGCGGCAGCCCAGTTCTCTCATTCGAAGACGAAAGGGAACGCGGCCGCGCCGATCCGGCCGACAACACTAGGCAGAGGTCATGCAAGCGCCGCAACAATATCGTGCATAACTCCCCTTATGTGTGTCAACGGCTCGGCCGGCGGCTAATGGACGAGCCCCAGATGTTTGGGGTCGACGATCGTATGGTAGGGTTAGACTTGACACTGGTCGCAGGTGAGGGCGGGGGTGCCCCGCCACATCGAGGCGCGTGCGCGGAAGCCGACGTTCGTTTGCGAGCCGAAGGGGACCCAGCATCATGTTCGGTCTGACGGCACTGCAGCTGGCGCGAATTCAATTCGGCTTCACCGTCTCCTTCCACATCATATTTCCGGCGATCACCATTGGGCTCGCCAGCTATCTCGTCGTGCTCGAGGCTCTGTGGCTGTGGACGAAGGAACAGGTCTACCGCGATCTGCATCACTTCTGGGTGCAGGTCTTCGCCGTAAATTTTGCGATGGGCGTCGTCTCGGGCGTGGTGATGTCCTACCAGTTCGGCACGAACTGGAGCTATTTCTCGACCTATGCCGGCGGCGTCACCGGACCGCTCCTGACGTATGAAGTGCTCACCGCTTTCTTCCTCGAAGCGGGCTTTCTCGGCGTCATGCTGTTCGGCTGGAACAAGGTGGGGCCGGGCCTTCACTTCTTCGCGACGCTGATGGTCGCGGCGGGCACGCTGATTTCGGCGACGTGGATTCTTGCGGCCAACAGCTGGATGCAAACCCCGCAAGGCTACGCGATCGTCGGCGGCCGCATCGTTCCGGTCGATTGGGTGAAGGTGATCTTCAGCCCGTCCTTCCCTTTCCGTCTCGCGCATATGACGATCGCCGCCTATCTCGCAACGGCGCTCTTTGTAGGCGCGTCGGGCGCCTGGCACCTATTGAAGGGCCGCGATACGCCGGCCGTGCGCACCATGTTGTCGATGGCGATGTGGATGCTGCTCATCGTCGCGCCGATCCAGATTGAAGTCGGCGACGAGCACGGCCTCAACACGCTCAAATATCAGCCGGCCAAGATCGCGGCGATCGAAGGCCATTGGCAGAACATGCCCGGCGAAAGCGTGCCGCTGATCCTCTTCGGCTGGCCGGACATGCGAGACGCAAAGACTCTGGACGAGGTCGACGTCCCGCATCTCGGCAGCTTGATCCTGACCCATTCCTGGAACGGGACTTTCCCGGGGCTGGACGACTTTCCGGCCGCCGATCGGCCGGACTCGACCGTCGTCTTCTGGACCTTCCGCGTGATGGTCGGGCTTGGATTCCTCATGGTATTTCTCGGCCTATGGAGTCTTTGGCTGCGCGCCCACGGACGGATGTATGGCACGCGAATTTTTCTGCGCTTTGCCGTGCTGATGGGGCCCGCCGGCCTCGTCGCGATTCTCGCCGGCTGGATCACCACCGAGATGGGACGCCAGCCCTGGGTTGTCTATAACGTGATGCGCACCGCCGATGCGGTTTCCAATCATTCGGCGATCGAGCTGACGGTCACGCTCGTTCTCTTCATCGTCGTGTATTTTGCTCTGTTTGGCACCGGCATCAGCTATATGCTCAAGCTGGTTGCGAAGGGGCCCGGCGGACAAGGCCTGGAAGCGGAGCCCGGAATCTTCCAACGTCCTGCCCGGCCGCTCTCGGGCGCGCCGGATATCGTCGACCCAGCGACGCCGCCGCGGGGAGAAGAATAATGGGCGTCGATCTTCCCATCCTTTGGGCGATCATCATCGGCTTTGGGTTGATGATGTATGTGATCATGGACGGCTTCGATCTCGGCATCGGCCTGCTGTTTCCTTTCATCCGCGACAGGGCCGACCGGGATATGATGGTCAATACGGTGGCTCCCGTATGGGACGGCAACGAGACTTGGCTGGTGCTTGGCGGCACCGCTCTGATGGCCGCCTTTCCGCTCGCCTATTCGGTGCTCCTCAGCGCGCTCTATCTGCCGCTCGTGCTGATGCTGTTGGGTTTGATCTGCCGCGGCGTTTCCTTCGAATTCCGCTTCAAAGCGGATGAAGCGCATCGGCATTTCTGGGATGTCGTCTTCGCCGGGGGATCCTATGTTGCGGCGTTCTCGCAAGGCATCGCGCTCGGCGCCTTCATCAACGGCTTTCATGTGAGCGGGCCGTCCTACCAAGGCGGCGCGCTCGACTGCGTGACTCCGTTTAGCTTGTTCACCGGCGTCGGCTTGCTCGTCGCCTACGCGCTTTTGGGCTCCACGTGGCTCATCATGAAAACGGAAGGCGCGTTGCAGCAGCGGATGATCGCGCTCGCCCGTCCGGTCACCGTTGCGCTTCTCGTCGGGATCGGCATCGTGAGCCTTTGGACGCCGCTTGCCCACCCGCAGATCGCGGCGCGCTGGTTCAGCCTGCCGAACATTATTTTCTTCTCGCCGGTGCCCATTCTCACGCTTGCTACGACGTGGGGGATTCTGCGCGCCTTGCGGCGCGACCCGCATGCCGTTCCATTTGGGCTCGCGTTGTTTCTGCTGTTCCTCGGCTACAGCGGACTTGCGATCAGCCTGTGGCCCAACATCATCCCACCGGCCGTAGCCATTTGGGACGCGGCGGCACCGCCGCAGAGCATGGGGTTCGCGCTGGTCGGCGCCTTGTTCATCATTCCGATCATCCTCACCTACACGGCGTGGTCCTATTACGTGTTCCGCGGCAAGGTGAGAGCCGGCGAAGGCTATCATTGATGGAAGCGCGCAAGCCGTGGCTGCGCAGAATCGGCTGGCTCGTGCTGATTTGGGCCGCGAGCGTCGCGGCGCTCGGTATCGTGGCGCTGATCCTCCACGGGCTGATGTCGCTCGCTGGATTGACGGCGGGCTGAGATCGTTTTGGCGGCGCGACCAGCGCGAACATCGCGCCTCTGGTGGCGGCGGCGCCGAGAACCGCTAGGGCGACTGCCGCTAATGCGCTAAGATCATCCAGATGATCGCGACGACGATGATGCCGAAAAGGCCCGAAAGGAAGATGATGCGGCGCGTTCTGGTACGCAGGATGATCTCGCCTTGGCGCGCCTTTTCGGCGGGATACGCCGTTTGTTCTATATCGCCGTTGTTGGCCATGGTGTGCGCTCCGCTGCTTCTCGCCAAGGAACCGTACACCGGCGCGAATGTTCCCGGCGCCGCCGGGTTCGGCCAAGCCTATGTCATGGAGGCGGCAATGCGATTCAGTCTCGAAAGCGC
>JASHUD010000210.1 GCA_030040215.1 Methylovirgula sp. | reverse complement strand
CTGACAAGCCCGTAGATGACTTTGTAGGAGACGCCGCGTCCAAGGTCGTGTTCCGCCGAGGACGTGACTGCTTCGAAGCGGGAACTCGGGCTTTCCGGCGCGAGGCGTTCCGCGTAGGCGCGGCCCGAAGCGAGCTTGGCGAACTCGGCGAAATCCGCCATCTCCGCTGTATTCGGCCCGAAGGTGAGCCGGTCGCTGACGATGTCCCAATCGTAAACCGCTTCGCCAATCGAATTGAGGATGGCGCGCGGATCCGGCAGCAGGTCGGGCGGCGGCGCGTCGGCGGCAGGATCGCGCGGGAGCGGCATGGTTGGCCTCGGCGTGGAGTCGGATGTCGGCGCATCGAGCGCGCGGCGGCCCGACAGCTAGCAGCGCCGCGTTAAGAACCTGTTTATCATCGGTCTTCCCCGGGAAACCAAGGCCCTGAACCGGCCGGCGGCAGACGTCGCTTATGCCCTGTTCTTGCGCTCGCGCAGGGCCGCGAAAACCTCGGCCGGGTCGGCGCCCAAAAGACCGAGGCTCGCTTGGATGTCGGGTTCCGCGACTCGCAGGAAAGGATTGGTCGCCTTCTCGAGGCGAAGCTGTGTAGGCAAAGTCAGGCCTTCGGCGCTGAGTTCCGCGACCGCCTCGGCACGGCGCTGCAATGCCTCGTTGCGCGGATCGACGCTCAAGGCGAAACGAGCGTTGGAGAGCGTATATTCATGACCGCAATAGATCTGCGTCGCGTCAGGTAGCGCCGCGAGCTTCAATAGCGATCGGTAGAGCGTCGCAGGAGAGGCCTCGAACGGCCGTCCGCAGCCCATCGCAAAGAGCGTATCGCCGGCAAACAGCAGGGCGTCCTCTTCGAACCAGTAGGCGACATGGCCGAGCGTGTGCCCCGGCACGGAAATTACTTTAGCGGCGTGCGGTCCGAGGTAAACCGTATCGCCGTCCTCGACTTCGCGATCGAGGCCGCCGATCGCCGCCGCCTCCGATGCCGGGCCGGTGACGCGCACGTTCGGGAAGGCGGATTGCAGTGCGCCGATTCCTTGGACGTGATCGGCGTGATGATGGGTGACGAAAATGTCGGTAAGCGTCCAGCCTTCTTTTCGAAGTGCCGCGAGGATCGGCTCGGGCTCAGGCGCATCGATTGCCGCCGTCGCGCCGCTCTCGGGGGCGCGGACGAGCACGCCGATGTTGTCTTTCAGGCAGAGGAACTGGCGAATCTCAAGGCGCATGGAGCCGCTCGCGTCACAGGACGATCGGGCGGGGATCGCCGACGGTGCGGCCGCCCGGCAGAAGCCCGCGCATATGCGCGGTGATATAGGTGGCGCACGCCCTTCAGCGCAGCCCTGGCGTAGCCTTAAAATCTTTTCGATCGCATAGGGCCGAAAACCGCTTCGCACTTTTCGGTCCAATGCTCAGACATACTTCGTATTTGGCGCCGCGCCCGATACCAGGTGTTCGTTCTATCGCAGCCGCGCCGGAGGCCCGTGAAAGACCAAGAAAACGCCGCGCAGCTCCGATTTACGCAGCGCGCGGCGAACTGATGCATAGTCCCTGGCCCCTGAGCGGCCGGACTTCGGGCCGGTCGCGCTGGCACTTACTTGATTATGTCTATAATCTTTGTATAGATATATGACGTAATCCTGTCTGGGTCAGTTCTTGTCCGACTTTCACGCGCATATCGCGGTTCGCGCGCTCTCGCATCGTTATGGCGGGCGCTCAGATATCGTTCTCGATCGCGTTTCCTTCGAGGTCCAGCGTGGCGAACGCCTCGCCGTCATCGGCCGTAGCGGCTGCGGAAAGTCCACCTTGCTGCAAATCATCGCCGGCCTTGTCCATCCGGCAACCGGCGAAGTTACAATCAATGGGCGCACCGTTACCGCGCCTTCGCCGCGCTGCAATCTCATGTTTCAGCGCAGCCTGCTCTTTCCCTGGCTCGATGTCGCCGGCAATGTGGCGCTCGCTTTGCGCTTTGTCGGCCAGCGGAACGCGCAGGCCCGAGTCGCGCATTTGCTGCAATTTGTCGGCCTGCGCGGCTATGAACGCGCGAGCGTGACGGAGCTTTCCGGCGGCCAGCAGCAGCGCGTGGCGCTTGCGCGCTCGCTCGCCGTCAATCCCGAAATCCTGCTGCTCGACGAACCCTTCTCCGCGCTTGATCCGGTGACCCGTGCCGAACTGCGCCAGGAAGTCGGCGCGATCATCGAAAGCCTGAAGATCACCTTGATCCTCGTGACGCACGACGTCGATGACGCGCTTCAACTCGCCCGGCGCAGCATCGTCATGGCCTCTCACCCGGGCCATGTCGTCGCCGACGTGGCCCTGCAGTCAGCGGCGCAAGGTTCCGCCCTTTATGCCGACCAGCGCGCCCTGTTGCTCGCCTCGCTCGAGCCGGAGCCTGCGCTCGCCCTTTCCGCCTGACGGAGAAATGCAATGTGCCGGCTCTGCGCCGAATTCGGCCTCACCTATCATTCCTCGCGCAAGGACCTCTCCCGGCGCGAGGTGCTCGATGGGCTCGCGGCGGGCGGTCTGGCCGCTTCGCTTGCGGCATGGCCGAAGGCAGCCTTTGCCGACACGCCTGACGACGAGGTCGTGCGGATCGGTTATCTGCCGATCACGGATGCGACCGCTCTGCTCGTCGCCCACGCCAAGGGCTTCTTCGAAGCGGAAGGATTGAAGGCCGAGAAGCCGGTGCTCGTGCGCGGCTGGGCACCCATCGTCGAGGCTTTCGTCGCGGGTAAATTCAATCTTGTCCATCTCCTGAAACCGGTCGCGTTCTGGATGCGCTACAACAACCACGTACCGGTCAAGGTCATGGCGTGGGCGCACACCAACGGTTCCGCCCTGGTCGTCGGCAAAGGCACGAACATCAATTCCTTCAGCGATCTCGGCGGCAAGCAGATCGCGGTGCCCTTCTGGTATTCGATCCATAACATCGTGCTGCAATACGCTTTGCGGCAAAGCGGACTGACGCCGGTCATCAAGCCGCAGGATGCGCCGCTAAAGGCGAACGAGACCAACTTGCAGGTCTTGGCGCCGCCCGACATGCCGCCGGCGCTCGCGGCCCACAAGATCGCGGGCTATATCGTCGCCGAGCCGTTCAATGCGATGGGCGAGCTTGCCGCCGGCGGCAAGATCCTGCGCTTCACCGGCGATATCTGGAAGAACCATCCCTGCTGCGTCGTCTGCATGCCGCAGCCGCTCATCGAAAGGAAACCGGAATGGACGCAGAAGGTCATCAACGCGATCGTTCGCGCCGAAATCTATGCCTCGCAACATAAGGCGGAGGTGGCCGAGCTTCTCTCGCGCGACGGTGCCGGCTACCTGCCGATGCCCGCGCCGGTCGTAAAGCGCGCGATGACGCTCTACACCGATAATCCTTCCTATTTGTCGAGCGGGGCGATTAAGCACCCGGACTGGCACAACGGCCGCATCGATTTCCAGCCCTGGCCCTATCCCTCGGCAACGCGGACGATCGTCGAGGCAATGAACAAGACGCTCGTTGCCGGCGATCGGACGTTCCTTGCCAAGCTCGATCCCGATTTCGTCGTGAAGGATCTCGTCAATTACGACTTCGTCCGGAACGCATTGACGCGCTATCCCGACTGGAAACGCGATCCAAGCGTCAACGCGAGCGATCCCTATGCGCGCGCGGAAGTTCTCGCGCTATGAGCCTTATCCTTGCCTCGTCGCAATCGATAAAGCTCCCGCGTGATCTCGCCTGGGGAGCGCGGCTCGGCGTGCCGCTCCTCGGATTGCTTTTGCTCTTCGCGGTCTGGGCTGCCGGCGGCTGGCTCATCGCCCATAACCCGACGACCGTCGCCTTCGCAGGATTCGCGCCACTGCCGACGCTGCGCCGCCTTGGCGTGATGCTTGCCAATGGCGCCGTTGTCCGCGCGGTGGTGCCGAGCGCGGTGCGCATTGGCGCGGGTCTCGCTGCCGCCATCGTCGTTGGCATCCCAATTGGAATTCTGATCGGACAAAGCCGCTTCTTTCGCGAACTGACGCATTTGCCCTTCCAATTGCTGCGCATGGTGAGCCCGCTCGCCTGGATGCCGATCGCCATCCTGACCTTTCCGACCTGGGACGGCGCCATCATCTTCCTGATCGCCGCCGCCGCGATCTGGCCGATCATTTTCGCCACGGCCAACGGGCTCAAGAAGCTCGATCCAGATTGGTTCAAGGTCGCCCGCAATCTCGGCGCCGGGTTCTGGCACGTGCTCGCGGCCGTCATTGTTCCCGCGACCGCGCAAGACATCTTGACCGGCATCAGGCTCGCGCTCGGCGTGGCCTGGATCGTGCTCGTCCCGGCTGAATATCTCGGCGTCACCAGCGGTCTCGGCTACGCGATCAACGATGCCCGCGACACGTTGGAATATGACCGGCTCGCCGCCTTCGTCCTGGTGATCGGCGTGATCGGCTTCCTACTCGATGGCTTGCTTGTGCTCCTCATCAAACGCGTGAGCTGGGCGCGGCACGATTGATCAATCTTGAAGGAGGATTCCATGACTGAAACCGCCGTTTTCACGCCCTGTTTGAAGCCGATCGACAAGGCCGGTCTCGAAGCGCTCGTCGAAAGGGGTAACGCCGATCCCAAGGCGGTGCGGACCGTCAAATGCCGCACGCTTGCCGAAGGCAAGTTTCGCCATCTGAATTTCATCCGCAATCTGCCGGCACATGTCGTCGATGAGCCGCAGGCCTTGCTCGGCGACGATACCGCGCCCAATCCCTCCGAAGCGGCGCTTGCGGCGCTCGGGTCGTGCCTCGCGGTCGGCATTCATGCCAATGCGGTCGCGCAGGATATCGCCATCCGCAAGCTCGAACTCGAGCTTGAGGCGGACATCAACATTACCTCCGTCTGGGGCACGGGCGATACTTCGCCGAAGCCCGTCGGCTTCGACGCGGTCCGCGTCGTGGTGCACCTCGATGCCGATGCGCCCGCGGAGAAGCTCGACAAATTGATCGCACACGCAACCGCGTGGTCGCCGGTCGCCAACACGTTCGCGAAGCCGGTCGCTCTTTCGGTCGGCCGCGCGACTTAGGCGCACGGGGATGTCGGCTGGCACGATAGAATTCATCCCGTCTACCGGTGTTTCGGGGCCGAGGGTGCTGGACCGCGTGCGCGAGATCGCGCGGCGGGATATCCGTCCACGCGCCGGCGAAATCGACAAGAACGGAACCTATCCCTCGGATATTCTCCGCCGTCTCGGCGAGGCCGGCGCTTTTGCGCAACATCATGCCGGCTTCGGCGACCGCTCTCCCGTCGATATGGGCGGCGCGATCGAGGCGATGAGCGTTGTCGCGGAAGAGTGCCTTGCCACCGCCTTCTGCGCCTGGTGCCAGGATACGCTCGGCTGGTACGTCCAGAACACTGAAAATGCCGGCCTTCGTGACAGGCTTCAGGGCGCCATCGCGAACGGCGCGATTCTCGGAGGCACCGGCCTGTCGAACCCCATGAAGGCATTTTCGGGAATCGAGCCGTTGCGCTTGACGGGCAAGCGCGTTCCCGGCGGCTATCGCGTCGATGGGCTTCTGCCTTGGGTGTCGAATATCGAGACCGCACATTATTTCGGACTTTGTTTCGCGCTTGAGAACGATCGTGAGCATGTCGTCATGGCGCTCGCGCGCTGCGGCGATCCCGGCGTTTCGGACCGCCGGATGGCGCGCTTCATCGCGCTCGATGGAACCGCCACGCGCGCGGTGAGCTTCAAAGAGGCCTTCATCGGGGATGAGCTGATTCTCGCCGATCCGCTCGGATCCTTCGTGCAAAAGATCAGGCCAGGCTTCATCCTGCTTCAGATGGGAATGGCGACGGGCCTTGTTCGCAGCGCCATAGCACTGATGCGCCATCTGCCCGAATCGGTGCGGGAGGTGAATGGCTTTCTTCGAGTCGGGCCGAATGAGATCGAGGATCGGCTTTACGGACTCGAAAGAAGAGCCACCGAACTCGCACTGACTCCCGTCGAGGAAGATATCGGTTTTCTTGCCGCAGTGTTGCGGGCACGTCTTGAAGCTTCCCAGTTGAGCCTCGATGCGGCGCAGGCTTTGATGCTGCATGCCGGCGCGCGCGCCTATGTTGAAGATTCGATCTTCAGCCGTCGCCTACGCGAGTCTTATTTCATTGCCATCGTCACCCCGGCGATCAAACATCTCGCCAAGGACATTGCCGCGCTCGAAGCACCGTAATCCTCACAGCACGATCGGGCGAAGGTCGCCGATGGTGCGGCCGCCCGGCAGAAGCCCGCGCATATGCGCGGTGATGCGCGGCTCCTTGGTCGTGCCGTCGATCTCGAAGAGATTGTAGCCGGCGCGGCGATCGGCGCCTCCGAGCAGCGCCGAGGCCGAAGCGACGCCAACCACCGCCGCCTTGTGCGTCGGGCCCTGCAGATGTTCGATCGAGAGGCGATGATTATGGCCGTGGATCACCAACTCCGCGCCGGCGCGGCGGATCATGGCCTCGAAGAGGTCGGCGTCGGAGAGCGCGCGGCCGAGCTTCGCCCCGCCGCGATACGGCGGATGATGGATCATGACCACGCGAACGAGTCCCTCTCTGGCGCATTTGCTGAGCAGCCCCGCGCATGCTTCGCATTGGCGGCGGCCCAGCCGTCCCGAGGCGATGAACGGCGGCGTCGGTACTCCCGAGGAGAGACCGATGAGAGCGACGTTGCCGCGCACCCGTAGATAGGGATAGGACGCGGCGCCCGCGTCTCCCGTAATCCATGGGACGAAGGTCGCGGAAAGATCCGGCATTGTCGCGCGCATATAGGCGTCGTGATTGCCCGGAACGAAGCTCACGTCTTGCGGGCTTCCGAGTGTCTCGAGCCAGGCGCGGGCGAGCGGATATTCCGCTTTGAGGCCGATGTTCAGGATGTCGCCGGTCATGGCGATGTGATCGGGGCGGCGCGCCTTGAGATCGGCGACAAGGCTGGCGAGCACATCCATGTCATGGACGAGGCGTCGCCCCCGCGTCCAATTGAAATAGCCGGTAAGCCGCTTGCCGAGAAGCTCGTGCCGGCGGGGACGTGGAAGAGGACCGATATGCGCATCGGACAAATGGGCAAGCAGGAGGCTCATCGACGCGCCGCCGCTCCGCAGCCGTCAAGCGTTGCCGATGAGGATGCCCGCGGTGAGCACGATGATGCCGCCAAGCACGATCTGAAAGATCGCCTGAAGAAGCGGCGTGTCCATGTAATGCGCCCGCACCCAGGCAATTGCCCAAAGTTCGAAGAAAACGACGACGCCGGAAATCGCGGTAGCAATGAGAAACGCATTCGGCACGCTGTTCGGGACGAGATAGGGCAGAGTGTGGCCGAGGCCGCCAAACGCGGTCATGATGCCGCAGATCGGCCCGCGTAGCCAGGGCGAGCCGCGTCCGCTCAAAGCGCCGTCGTCGGAGAGCGCTTCCGCGAATGCCATGCTGATGCCCGCTCCGACCGAGGCCGCGAGGCCGACGAGGAACGTCGCCCACGTATTATGGGTTGCAAACGCCGCCGCGAAGAGCGGCGCGAGCGTCGAGACCGAGCCGTCCATCAACCCGGCGAGGCCCGGCTGCGCGTATTGCAGAATGAACATCCGCCGGTCGGTTGCCTGTTCCTTGTCGCGTTCGGACTTGGGGAGGAATTCGTCTTCGATGTCGGCGGCGAGGATCTCGTGGCTCTTCTCGACCTGGGCAAGTTCGGTCAGGAGCTTGCGAACCTCCGGGTCCTTGGCCCGACTCGCCGCCTTCGTATAAAAGCCGTAGGATTCAGCCTCGCGGATCTCGACCTCTCGGCGGATCTTGGCGATCGGCAGGTTGCGCACGAGCCATACCGGACGGCGCTTCATGAAGCCGCTCACGTCGTTGCGGCGGATCGGCAGCACGTCCGGGCCGAACTTTTCATGATATTTTTGCAAGAGCGTGTCGTGATGCGAGGCTTCCACTTTGGCCATGTTTTCGAACATGGCGGCGGTTCCCGGATAGCGGGCGCGCAGATCCTCGGCGAAGCTGAGATAAACCTTGCGGTCGTCATCTTCGGCATCGATCGCGACCGCCAGAATCTCGCGTTCCTCGAGTTGCGAAAAACGCTTCAATGCCCGCTCCCTTTCGCAATGACCTAGTTTTGAATTATTCTAATCTAGCGGCAGCGCGGTTCGTTTGCAACTATCGCAGGGGGATTGAGGCATGGATTTATTGGCCGTCCCGCGCCGGCTTGCGGCGCGTCTTGCCACGCTCGCCAAGGGGATTCGTTCACCGCCGCGGCTTGGCGTGCGCGGCCTGGTGCTCGATGGCGACGGACGCGTGCTGCTCGTTCGTCACACCTATGTTTCCGGCTGGTATTTGCCGGGCGGCGGCGTCGAGGCGGGAGAAACGGCCGCTGCTGCGTTGGCGCGCGAACTTTCGGAGGAGAGCGGCGTCGAACTTCTCGGGGCGCCGCGATTGCACGGGTTTTTCTTCAATCCGAAGGCGTCGCGGCGCGACTATGTCGCCTGTTACGTCGTACGCGACTTTCGCGTCACACCGATCGGACCGAATTTCGAAATCGTCGACGCGCGGTTCTTCCCCGCCGATGCGGTGCCCGAAGACACGAGCCCGGCAACGCGCGCGCGACTGGCCGAAGTTCTCACCGGCGCTTCGGTTCCTGACGTCTGGTGAGCATTTGCCGCGCTGATGCCGCGATGTTAGAGGCTGCGCCCATGTCCGATCTCGCCCTTGTCCTCGCACCGCAAGTGTCGGCCGACCAAGCTGCGATCGAAAAGCTCGACGAGCGCGTGTTCGGGCCGGGCCGTTTTGCGCGCTCGGCCTATCGGCTGCGGGAGGGGGTGGCGGCGGACCTCTCGCTCTCCTACGTGGCGCGGGTCGGCCGGCTGCTGGTCGGCGCCAATCGCATGACGCCGATTCGCTGCGGCGGAAAGCCTGCCCTTTTGCTCGGCCCGCTCAGCGTCGAACCTGCCTTCCGCTCGGCCGGCATCGGCGAGGCGCTGGTGATGAAATCGCTCGAAGCGGCGCGCGCTGCCGGTCACGACCTCGTGCTCCTCGTCGGCGACATGTCGTATTACGGCCGCATGGGATTCGAACCGGTGCCGGAAGGCAGGCTCGTCTTTCCGGGGCCGGTCGATCCGGTCCGGCTGCTCTATTGCGCGCTGACGAAGGGCGCCTTCGACGGGGTGAAGGGACGGGTCGGCCGGGCTATCTAGGCGGCCGCGTGGCCGGCCCGACCATGATCGTGGCGACGGGGGCGCCGGGAATGTCGCGGTCGATCGGCTTCAGCCCGGCTCGGTCGAGCGCCAGGAAAATCGACGCGTCGGCCGGCACCCCGTGATCATAGTAGACGACGAGCCCGGGTTCGAAAGGCTGATCGGGAGCGCTCGTGCCGACCGTCACCCAGGCGCCGGCATTCTTCAACGCGGCGATGAGCTGGCCGGCGAATTGTTCCGGCTCGCCGCTGCGGAGCGCAACGACCGAGACTTTTGCCTCGCGCAGAACGCGGTGCTTGATGATGTCGCGCTGCAGATCACTCAGACTTCGCGTCGCGCTTGCCGGGATTTGTTGGGATACGGCGACGGCGCTCGGCGCCGCCAGAACCACACCGGCGGCGCCGAACAAAACCGCGCCCGCAAGCGCCGCTCGCAGAATTCGATGATCCATTGGCCTCAAGTAGGCGAGTTCGCGCGCGTGCCAAGCCGGACCGGTTTACGGCTCGAGGACCGAATCCCAGTAGAGGTAGTCCATCCAGCTTTCGTGCAGATAATTGGGCGGGAATAGCCGCCCGTTCTGGTGCAGGTCGTTGACCGTCGGCCGATACGGATTGCGGGCCGGCCACATACGAGCCTCGCTCGCCAGCCGATCGCCTTTGCGCAAATTGCAGCAGGAACAAGCGGCGACGACATTCTCCCAGGTGGTCGTGCCGCCTTTGGAGCGCGGCACCAGATGGTCGAAGGTCAGCTCTTCGCGCGCCCCGCAATATTGGCAGATGAAACGGTCGCGCAGGAAGACGTTGAAGCGGGTGAAGGCCGGATGGCGGGAGGGTTTGATGTAGGTCTTGAGCGAGACCACGGAGGGCAGCCGCATTTCGAAACTGGGGCTGCGTACCGTCCGATTATACTCCGAGACGATGTTGACCCGATCCAGGAAGACCGCCTTGATCGCGTCCTGCCAGCACCAGAGCGACAGGGGGTAATAACTCAACGGCCGGAAGTCGGCGTTGAGAACCAAAGCCGGACAGCCTTCCGGCGATACCACGGGCTGGCAGTGGACTGTCAAACCTGGCACCTCGCACGCGCGCTCCGGCGGCTTCGTCGCACGAATCGCTTTCTTCGGCCGGAGCTCCTCGTTTTACCTATGCGCTCCGACGTCCCGGCTTTCCTACGGGCGACCGCCTGACGGTCAATTCGCCCAAAAATTCTCTAAATGACCTCCGTCCCTAAGGCAAATCCAAGTTTACATGAGTCGGCGTCGGCGGTGTGACGCCCAAATGCCGAATCCAGCGCCGGATTAGCGGGTCGGGACCGGCGTTCCGCTGCGATAGTCGTAAAAGCCGCGCTGGGTCTTGCGGCCGAGCCAGCCAGCCTCGACGTATTTCACGAGCAGCGGACAGGGCCGATATTTTGAATCGGCCAGCCCTTCGTGCAGGACCTGCATTACGGAAAGGACCGTGTCGAGTCCGATGAAGTCGGCGAGCTGCAGCGGTCCCATCGGATGGTTGGCGCCGAGCCGCATGGCGGTATCGATCGCTTCGACCGTGCCGACGCCTTCGTAAAGCGTATAGATCGCCTCATTGATCATCGGCAGCAGAATCCGGTTGACGATGAACGCCGGGAAATCTTCCGAAACCGTCGCTGTCTTGCCTAGCCGGGCGACGAATTTCTTGGCGGCTTCGAAGGTCGCATCTTCGGTGGCGATCCCGCGGATGATCTCGACGAGTTGCATTCGCGGCACGGGATTCATGAAGTGGATGCCGATGAACTTCTCCGGCCGGTCGGTGACCGAGGCAAGACGGGTGATCGAGATCGAAGACGTATTGGTGGCGAGCATGCAATCGGGCCGCAGCGCGGGACACAGCGCGGCAAAGATCTCGCGCTTCACCTCCTCGCTTTCCGCGGCGGCCTCGATGATCAGGTCGCAATCGGCAAAATCATCGTAGTCGCGCGCCGGCTTAATTCGGTCTATCGCCGCAACACGCGTCGCCTCGTCGAGCTGCTTGCGCTCGACGAGTCGCTTGAGATTGCCGCCGAGCGTCGCAATTCCGGCCTCGATCCTTTCTTCGGAGACATCGCTAAGGACAATGTGAATGCCCGCGACCGCACAGACCTGGGCGATTCCGGCGCCCATTTGCCCGGCGCCGACGATGCCGATTTTGTCGATTTCCACCATGCGTCTCGTCCGAGAAACGACCGCCAAGCCGCGATCGTCTGCGACGGGCTCTGCGAGGGGGGCGTGTAACGGCCTCGGAGAAGCAAGTCAACGCGCGCCCGCTGAAGGAGCACGGCGCGGCTTCGCGCTCTGCTTTGCGAACCGGCGCTCAGCCGCTGAAATGCAGCGGGATGGTGAAATTTCCGCCGGGCACGCCGGCCGGCGGCGGAGGCACCGGATTGGCGCGGCGCACCGTGGCGACGGCCGCCTGATCGAGGAGGGCGGAGCCGGAACTGCGGGCAAGCCGCGCACTCGTGATGCGCCCGCTGCGATCGACCGAGAAGGCCACCACCGCGGTGCCGCTCGCCGGACGCGCCGCCTCGGGATATTCTTTGACGCTGCTGATCCGCTCGACGATCTCGCTGCGCCACGACTCGGCCGCCTCGCCATTGAAACCCGGGGTCGGCATGGCCGATCTCGCGGCATGCGGCAAGTTGGTGCGCGGCCGCGCGCGTTGCGGCTTCTGCTTGGCCTTGTGCGGCACGATTTTCGGCGGCGGCGGGGCCATTATGACCTCGGGCTGCAGCGCTTCGACGAGGTCGGGCGCGACCGGCATTTGAACGGTTTGCTGCGGCTGCTCGATCGGCTGCGGCGGCGTCTGCGGCTGCACTTGCTGCGGCTGCGGCGGCGTCTCCACCGCTTCTTGCGGCGGCGGCGCGACGGCGATCGGGGCAAGATTGATCATCACAGCGTCAGGCGGATTGCCGGGGGGCATCTCCGGCTGGCGCATGAACATGAAGGCGGCCACCAAACCGACATGCGCGACAAGCACGACGAGCGCCGCAAGGCCCCAACGCCGCAGACCGCTGTCTTCCCGGCGCGGCAGGATGGTATCGGCGAACATGCTCACGGCGCGGATGACGCGGGCGCGCTCGGCGCCGCCTGACCGGCATCGAGCCCGACAAGCGCGATCTTCAGATAGCCGGCCTTGCGCAGCAGGTTCATCATGTCCATCACCGATCCGTACGCGATGGATTTGTCGCCGCGCAAAAAGATTCTCTGGTTCTTGTCGCCGCCGCTCGCCGCATCGAGGGCTCCTGCCAGGGCGTCTTGCGGAACCTGCGTCTCACCGACAGTCAGCGTCAGATCCGGCTTGATCGTTACGAAGATTGGCTTGTCGGGGCGTGGGCTCGGCTGTGCGGTTGAAGCCGGAAGATCGACATTGATGTCAACCGTCGCGAGCGGCGCCGCCACCATGAAGATGATGAGCAGCACCAAGATGACGTCGATAAAGGGCGTGACGTTGATATCGTGCGCTTCGTCGAGATCGTCGTCGTTGGTGGTGAGCTTGACGGCCATCGGCGCTCACTCCGCCGAGCGGCGCATGCCGACGACGCGCCACTCCTCCTCCGGCGCGGCCGCAGTGCCGCGGTCGAGATCGCGGGAAACGTGGCGGAGGATTTCCGCGGCCGCGTCGGCGAGCGTGGCGCGATACGAGCCGACGCTGCGGGCGAAATAGTTGTAGATGATCACCGCCGGGATGGCGGCGGCCAGCCCGAAGCCGGTGGCGAGCAAGGCTTGCGCGATGCCGGGTGCGACGACCGCAAGATTGGTCGTATTGGTTTTCGAAATGCCGATGAAACTGTTCATGATGCCCCACACGGTGCCGAATAGGCCCACGAAGGGCGCCGTCGCGCCGATCGTGCCGAGAATGCCGGTACCGCGAATCATCTGCCGGCCGGCGCGCGCTTCAATGCGCGAGATCAATGCCGCGGCTCGCTCCTTGATACCGTCGGCGCTGAGAGCGGCCGAGCGATCGACTTCGACCGCTGCCGCCTCGACCATGCGTACGATGACGCCTTTCGACGCGCCGAGCCCTTGCTGGGCGGTGGCGAGGCTCGAAGCGCGGGCGAGGATCGCGAGCTGCCGATTGGCCTGCCGCTTGGCAACGAAGAGCTCGATGCTCTTGGCAAGAAAAATGGTCCAGGTGACGAGCGAGGCGAAGGCGAGGCCGATTATCACCGCTTTGACGACGACGTCCGCCTCGAGAAACATGCCCCAAGGCGACAGATTATGCGGCAACAGCCGCGCCGGGATCGGCGCGATATCGGCCGGTGCCGGCAGCGGCGTCGAGTCGGACGGCGCCGCAGCGGTTCCCGGCGCGGGAGCGGCAGTTGCGGAGGAAGCCGGCGTACCGGCAACTGGCGATGCGGAGGTCGTTGCGCTCGGCGCAGCAGTCGACGGCAAGGCGATCGGCGCCGCAGACTGCGGCGGTTGCGCCGCGGCGGGCGCGGAAGCCGGCGACGCAACAACAGCGTTCTCCTGCGGCGGAGCGGATTGCGCAAATCCGGGAGAAACGGTCAGTACGCCCGCGAGGCACAAGGCTGGCGCACATAGTTTGGACAGCAGAGCCGCCCTCGGATACTCGCTCACGAACCGCTCCTCCACATCCTCACAGTGCCGCGCCGGCGCCCCCAAACCGCGCGATCGATTTCTTGGAAATGATTGCCAGCCGGATTCTTGAAGTGATTTCGGCTCCCCGCAACAGACAGAGATCAGGATCTTTGTCAACGCTGAGTGGAAACCGTGGCGTACGTTTGTGCCAACGGCATCATAGCCTGATCCGCTCTCTCGCGGTGTTTCAATTTTTCCCGGGACGACCAGGGAATTTTGCCATTGCATACGCGAGCACCGCAATTCGCGCCGATAACGCCTGAGGGCAGGCTGGTCAGGTGAACAGTTTGTCGCCGATGTAGCCTTCTGGTTGCGCTCCCGGCGGACACGCAAAAACGCCGCTTCCGACGTGCGTGGTGAATTGATTCAACGCGTCGATCTTCGAGAGCATGTCGAAGATCTTGATGAACCCCGTGCGCGGATCGCGCTGATAGCAGATGAAGAACGTGCCGGCGTCGTATTCGATACCCTGCCGCCAAGGCGGCCAGCGCTCGGCCAGAAAGCTGACGCCGTTGTTGTAGGAATAGCCGCGGCGCAGAATCTGCGCACCGTCGTTGCTCGCCGGCGCGGCGAGCCGAACATGCGCGTTGAGCGGGATGATGCTGTTGCCGTCCTTGTCGACGGCCGCGAAATCGAACGGATCCGATTCGTTCTTGGCACCGAGCGGCGCGCCCGAATATTTGGAACGCCCCATCGTCGCCTCCTGGAAGCCAAGGTCCATGCGGTCCCAATGCTGAAGCGCGATGCGAATCCGCCGCGCCACGACGTAACTGCCGCCGCGCATCCAATCCGGGCCTTCGCCGCCGACCCAGACGAATTTCTCCATCGCCTCGGGCGAGGAGACGGGCGGATTGATCGTGCCGTCCTTGAAGCCCATCAGATTGCGCGGCGTCTTTCCGCTGGAATTCGCGAAGAAGCCGGACTGTGCCCAGCGGATCGACGCGATTCCTTCGCCGACGTGCGCCAGCCGGCGAACCGCGTGAAACGCGACTTGCGGGTCGTCGGAACAGGCTTGGACCGAAATATCGCCGCCGGTTTGGCCTTCGACCAACTGCTCGCCGGCGAAGCGCGGCAGGTCGACGAGCGCCTCGGGTCTCTTGCTCTTGAGCCCGTAGCGGTCTTTTCCATCCTTTTCGAAGAGCGTCGGGCCGAAACCGA
>JASHUD010000209.1 GCA_030040215.1 Methylovirgula sp. | reverse complement strand
CAAGCGTCACGTCATGACTCCTTGTAAAAGAGCTTAGCTATCAGTGTCTTCATCAGTTGAGGTCCGAAGCAACTGTAACTGTTGAAGGCATTGATAAAGCTTGCTAAACTCCTTCAACAGACAGCGGAAAAAATCGATGAGTCTGTTGAAGTGATTGAATTCCAAGAATTAAATAGTGACCAGCGCAAAGAGATGGTCAACACCCAGCAACGCTACGCGGCCTATCACGAGGCTGACGAACGGGCCCAGGGGTACCGCGGTTCCATGGTTTGGACGAAAGAGGGCGAACGCGACTATCTGGTCCGCAGCCACTACGACAAATCCGGAATCCGGCGACAAACGTCCTTGGGTCCACGCTCGAAAAAGATCGAGGCGATTAAGACCAAGTATGAACGCGGCCGGTCGGAGGCGCAGGCCCGCCTCCAAAATCTAAAAACGATACTCGCCCGACAGTCAGCCATCAATCGCGCGCTCGGCCTGGGCCGCGTTCCTCTGCTCGGCGCCAAGATCATTCGCGCACTCGATCACGCCGGGATGCTCGGATCGGGCATACGCGTGCTCGGCACAAACGCCATCTATGCTTACGAAGCGGCCACGGGCGTTCGCATCGATCCGGGTCTGACGACCACCGAAGACATCGACCTATTGTTCGACGCCCGCCGTAGCCTGACTTTCGTCGCAGATGAAGACCTGTCCAATCCCTCGTTGCTGCGTCTGTTGCAAAAAATCGATCACAGTTTCCATCGCTCGTCACGCAAGTTCCGCGCCGTCAACGATGACGGCTACCTGGTCGATTTGATCCGACCATTACCCACTCCGCCTTGGAGGAAACAGAAACAACAGATTGGTCCCGATGCCGAAGACCTGTTGGCGGCGGAAATCGAGGGGTTGGCTTGGCATGAAAGCGCGCCTTCCTTCGAAGCTGTCGCAATTGACGAACGAGGCGAACCCTGCCGAATCGTGACGACAGATCCGCGCGTATATGCGGCCCATAAACTCTGGCTGTCAAAACGCTCAGACCGCGAATCGATCAAGCGCCGAAACGATGAAGCCCAGGCTCGGGTCGTCGGCCAACTCGTCGCCAAATACATGCCGAATTTGCCATACGTTTCGGCTAAATTGCGTATGCTTCCAAAGTCGGTATTTGATGACGCCAAGGCGCTCTTCGCTGAGTGACGTGGTTGCCGTTGTCACTCGCTCAGGCTGATGGTGCCGATATTGTTCGAGGAATCGGCGATCGCCTGGAAATCGAATTCGGCTACGGCGAATTTCTGATTGGAGAACGGCAGCGACAGCTTCGATGAGACGCAGGCGTTGAGCTTCACCAACAAATCCTTGCTGGCGCCGAAATAATTGAACGTCTCCTTGAGCGAGACTTCGAACAGCGGCAGCGGGCCGGTGAGCTGGTTCGCCAAGCTGATGTTGTTGCCGGCAGCGACGGTGTAGCTGTAATAGATCAGCACCGCAGCGCCGTTGTCGGCGGAGTTGAAGGTGTAGACGCCGCTCGCCACGCTGTATTGGCCCTGCGCCGGCGAGGAGGCGACCGGCGCAAGCTGCGTGCCGGAGGCGGCATAGAACACGCCGAAATCCTCGACGAAGGTCGCGCTGTTGGCGACGGTGACCGCGCCGGAGGCGACGGTGCCGGCCTCTCCCGTAGTCATCTCCAGCATGCTGTTCGCGGTGAGCGTCTGGCCGAGGAACAGATTGTTGATCTGCGTCGCCTGCAGCCGCGCGAACTTCGCCTTGCCGGTGATCTTGAACTCACCGCCGCCGGCCGCGACCGGAACGGCGTACTGCCCGAGCAGAGTCTCGATCTTGCGGTCGAAGTCGAGCGAGACGGTGTCGAGCGTGCCGAGCAGGCACGGCGGCGTGCCGGTTATGTCGGTACGTTTGCCGATCAGCGTGCCGGAACCGAAGGCGAATTGGGTCATGGGCGGGTCTCCTGATGATCGTTTGAAAGCTGGAAATCGCGAATGCACCTTCTCCCCTTGCGGGAGAGGGTGGCAAGCGGCATCGGCCGCGAGCCGGGTGAGGGGCTCAACGCTCCTACGGAACGAGAATCTGGAACGGGATCGCGGCGACGGCCTTGCCGTCGATGTCGCCGGTATCGATGAACACCGGCCCGAGCGGATAGCAGTGCGAAACGAGCCCGCCGAGCGTTTGCTTGTTGCCGGCGATGGCGTCGGCGCCGGCCGGCGCCACCGCCGCATCGACCGCATCGAGCATCGCGTTCATGGCGGAGTCGGGCACGTCCTCGGGGTCCATGCCGGCGGACATATATATAAAGACATGCGCGTTGATGGTAAGCGTCGGCAGCCCCTCAGCCTGCCGGCCGCGTACTTCGCCGCTCTTGAGCATGGTGAGGAACGGCATCTGTGTCTCGTTGACCTGGTCCCAATGCACGAAGCGCCGGCTCGTCGCCGTGAGTCCGGCCGCGCCGCTGACGAGGGCGAAGAAGGCGGCGGAAATCTGCTCGCGGCTGACGGCGGTCATGGCGGATTCTCGTTAAGAGCTGCTCGTTGGCGTGCGGTTCGCGTTCGGCTGGGCCACAACGCCGACATCTCAGGCCTCAGCAAGCGCATTACAGTGCTCTCTCCCCTTTGCGGGAGAGGGCCACGCGGCGGTTCAACAACAAGAATGGGCGGGTTCGGCGCCGCACCGCTCACCCGGCCGCTCGCTTTGCTCACGGCCGCCCTCTCCCGCAAGGGGGAGCGGGCACGATAAACTCGCTTCAAAGGAATCTCGCGTCGTCGCCGACCAGGAGGTCTCTGATCGTCCCGGGCACTGGAAATCCGTATCCTTCGCCCGGCTCGCTCCACATCAACTTCTGCGATTTATGATAATCGCTGGTGTAGATTTCCGCACCGATCATCTCTAACGCAAACAGCAACGCCTGCACAGAATCAAATCCATGCGCCGTCCCTTTACGCGTTCCCTCAAGCCAGTCGATCTCGTAATCGCACGACCAGTGGCTCTGACTTGGTTGCGGCGCCAGGATTCGCACGGCGATATCAGTATCGCCTTCATTCTGACGTAGTCTCAATGATCGGCTTGCAATAATCATGACGACCCCTAGAAGCTTAACGGCGGAATCTGCCGGCCACTTAAGCGAGCAAGTAGCCCGCATGAACGAAGCGACATGCGGGAACGGCGGGGCGGCAGGGCCTACGGATTCCAGACTCGCCGCTTCGCGGCGGTCCGGAATGACAACAAGTGCAGGATACAAAGACGCGCAGTGCCGTGCCAACATCTCGATCATCGGTGCCGTAATTCCGCATGGGTTTTGCTACGCTCAACCCATCCTACCCCTACGCGCTTCCCATAAAATGCCGCCCCAGCGTCGTAGCCCCGATGGCGCGACGCGAAATCCGGACTACGGCCTGCCTGCTTTGCCGACGATCCTGCCAAAGCTCAAAACAAAAAATCGACGATTTCGCCTGCGGTAATTTCCATGAACGCCCCGGTTGAAAACTTCAAAACACAAATAACGTTTCCTTGACCGTCCCGGCTCTGTATGATCTCGCTTACATCAGCGCCACTTTGCACATTCGATAGAACAATTTCTTTTCGCAGCACGAAGATTATTTCGGCCCTGCAGCGTAAACTTGAAATGTTTGCGGCCTCCTCGGGATTCAATGCATGGCGCAGAAGATCGACAGCGAATAGCTGACCGTCGAAAGAAATGCCATCCAGGTGCCAGCCGCGGTACTTACTTCCTTCAATTGTCATGAACCGGATTCCCGTAAGAATCCTACTTTTCTGGAAAATTCCGAACACATCATGTCGTCGCATTCGAAGGAAATTTTGCCCCCTTCAAACGACATTGCGAGCTGTATTCGCTCGCCTCGTGGCGTTGGCTTTTTTGCCACCACACATGCTAAAAGTGGCGGAAAATTCTCTCCAATTTTCACGTCAGCCATGACCAAGCGGGCACCGACAAGCGTGACCTGAATCTGTCACCAGGATTCAAAGTCGTGGTCGATTCTGGAAAACCAAAGAATGGTCAGACGGGTCCCGCCCGTATATATCCGGCCTTCCAGTTGGAAACCGTGAAAGTCCGGAACGTTCATGCCGTTCATATGGTAGATTCCGTCTCGATGGTCACTCCAATCCTGGCTCTACAATAATCGATGAACAGGCTAGTCCCAAATTGCGTTGACGCGCTAGCAGGTACCCGACCGGGCGGCAGGGCCTACGGATTCCGGACTCGCCGCTTCGCGGCGGTCCGGAATGACGGCAAACTGACCACTAGATTCAGTATAAAACGAAACTCGGGACAAGCCTCGCGGTCCATCCCGGATGGCGCGCCGCACAGTCCGGGCTACGCTTTCTTTTCTGGCCCTTATTGCATCGCCGCCATCACCGCTTCGGTCAGCCCCTCCGTTATGTCGTCCGCCATCTCGGCGAGCGAGGAGCGCATGTAGGAGCGCTCCGGCATGGCGATCGCCGGCAAGTTGACGCGGGCGGCGAACACCTCTTTGCCGCCGACGGCGAAAGCGAGCGCCCGCGCCTTGTCCGGCACGATCTGATGCGGCGGGATCACGCCGCCGAATTCGTGGATCGCCGCGTATTTCACGTCGCCATTTGCGGCGACGCTTACCGACACCCCGGCCATCGTCGCCTCAATCGTGGCGACGATCGAGCGGGCAAGCGCGCCGCTCTTCGCATGCAGCACGTCGCCGGAAAGCTTCTGCTGAATCTTTGCCTGCAGCTCGGCGGCAAGCGCGTTGGCTCTATCCGCCAGCGCCGCTTGCACGCGCTCCGGCATTGCCGCGAGCGCCGCGGCAGAACCGTTAAGCAGCAACAGCGACAGCATCAGATCCCGACCACGGCGCGGTACGGATCGAGCGACGCGCGCACGAAATCGGGCATATCCTTGAGGCTGTAGGCCGAGGTCATCTGACCACTCACCGTCTGGGACGATTGCCCAATGCGGGTACGGTAGCGGTAGCGCTCGGCCACCCATTCGATGCAGGCGTTGTTGATCGCGGCCGGGATGAAGCCGTAGGAAATCAGCACGTTGGCGCCGGCATCGGCCGCCGCGAAGTTATAGACGCCACCCGATACATTATATTGTCCGGCGCTCGGGGCGCCCGCCACCGCCGTGAGCGCGGTGTCATTATTATATGTGACGCCGCCGTCGCTCGCCCACGGCCCGAACGGCGCCGCGGCCGTCACCGTATAGGGGCCGGGCGCAGCCGGCACGGTCGCGCTTTCGTTTTCCACCGCGTAGCCGGCGGTATAGCCGAGCACGACATTCTGCCGGCCTTCGCGGAAATGCAGGTGGAACAGGTCGAGCGCCTGCGGCCGCCCCGGCGGCAATCCGTCCCAGGCTTCGAGCAGGTAACCCTTGGTGAACGGCGCGCCGGCAGCCGGCGTTACCGCCGCCGGCACCGCAACATTATCGATTGCGAGCGAGGTCATTTGCAGCACGGGAAAGCGGCGCAAAAAGATGCGCGCCTTGCTGTTGCCGTCCATGCGCTCGGTGAACGGACGCGGCGTCAGCGACGGCCGGCCGAGATAGGCGGTGATGGCCCCGCTCACGTCGGTGATGAGCCGCGCAATGAGCGTGTCATCGGACGAGCCGATGCCGCTCGAGCCCGCGAGCCAGGTCTTCACGTCGGCGAGCACGGCGAGATCTGACGCGGCCATGTGTTCGGTCCTCGGCTCAGGCCTTGCGCGCGGCCGGCTTGCCGCGGCGCGGCGCGGCCGCGACCTTCGGCGCCGCCGCGGTCGCGGGCGCGGCGACTTCGACTTTCGGCGTCGCCGTCGCGTCCGGCTGCAGTTCGACGAAGCCGAAGCATTCGACCAGCAGCGCGCCGACTGCAGGCTCGACCTCGTAGACACCGTCGCGCGACGCGATAGCGACGCCGGCGACGCACGGATCGCCGACGCCCGGAGGCGCTTTGAGTTTCATGGGGGCCTCTTGTTTTTTCGAGCGTTGGTCGGCCGCGGCCACGTGGTGTGCAACAAACTTAGCTGAGTGAGAGGTCGCGGCCGCCCCCCTCACCCGCTTTTGTTGAACCGCCGAGTAGCCCTCTCCCGCAAGGCGCGAGGGAACGTCGATCAACACCGCGTTTCCGGCAACGTCCCGTTTCCGGCAACGTCTTTACGTGCGATTCCAAACTTTTGCCGCAGTGGAATTAGCCCGCGGCGATGTTCGAGATCACCGCCATCGACGGCGGGAAGTAGTGCTGCAGCACCTCGTCGGCATAGACGCCGGTTTCGTAGCGGCGCGCGCGCGGCGGCCATTCGATCTGGTAATAGTCCTGCCGGGTGCGGATCTGCATGACGTTGCCGACATTGGAGAGCGGATAGGGCAAGGTCTTCGAGGTCATCAGCACCATGCCCGCGGGCATGTTCGGATGCACGCGGATGTCGAGCGTCTTCGGGCCGGCCATGGAGAACTTGTTGAGGTAGGTGCGCACCATGACGCCGCCGCCGAGCGCACCCTGCTCGCTGTCGAAGACGAAACGCTGCGCCGCATTCACCCCGCCGGCGAGGATTTTCGCCGACAGATTATTGGCGACCTGCGAGCTGACCCACATGGTGTCGGGCGACAGCCGGTAATTGTCCCAGCGATCCTTCAACGCCGCGTCGATCTCGACGATGCCGCCTGAGCCGTCGCCGGTGAGCGTCGAGCCGACGCCGGCGGTGCCGGTCGACAGGTAATTGACGTAGGCGTTCGAGCCGCTCTTGAAGGCCTGGTAGAGCAGGCCGTCGAAGACCAGAGCGTTCGTCGAGTTGTCGACGCTTCCCAGCGAAGCCGCGGTCTGCGTGCCGGCGGCATTCGCCGTGATCACGAGCGAGTTGATGGTGGTGATGGCGCCGAGCACCTCCGAACCGACCGCGCCCCAGAACCAGGCATAGCCGAGCGCGCCGACGACCGGCGCCACCGTCGCCGCGATCGAGCCGGTGGTGCTGGACGACGGAATCGAGGTGGTCGCGTTCGCCGATTGCTGGGAGGCGCCGCCGCCGAAGGTGTCCGAGGAGCCGTCGGCATTGCTGCGCGTGATCGCGCCCTGGATGCCGCCGGAGACGCTGCCGTTGACCACGCCGTCGAGCGTGAGCGCCACGCAGATGACGCTATAGGGACTGGCGGCGGTGGTGAGGCTGCTGCCGGTCGCCGACGGCGCCAGCGACGGCGTCGACGTCAAGCCGAGCGCAACCGACGTATCGCCGCCGAGAATGAGAATCTCCTCGCCGAGCATGCAGGCTTCGAGCCCGACCTTGGCGCCGATCGCCTTCACGTCATCGAAGCCCATGCCGGCATAGTAGGCTTCGAAATCGACCGACGTTTCGATGCCGATGCCCTTGTAGGCGGCGCTGTAGTCCTGGGTCGAGACCGCTTGCACGCCGCCGCGATTGCCGCCGGACACGCCGATGCGCAGCCCGGTCGTGTTGACGCCGGTCACCGCGCGCCAGTTGGCCTGGATGCCGCCTTTGCCAGACACGCGCGGGACCTCGTTTCGTAGCGGCGTGAGCAGCGGATAGAGAAATTTGGCGCCGAGCTCGAGGTCGTAATAAGTGAGCCCGGACGTGGGCGAGGTCGATTCCGAAAAAGTGCTCTTGGCGAGCGGGTCGCCGGGCAGCGGATGGGCGTGCGCCTTTTCGATCTCCTGGAGGAAGCCGCCGGCGTTGGCGAGCGCGGCATTATAGTCCTGGACGGTGCGGGGCATGGTCGATTTGGCAAGCACGTGCGGCAGATTGGGCTGATACATGGCGTCGTTTCCTGTTGGTTGGTGTGAAATCTCAGCTGTCATTCCCGGGCCGAGCGAAGCGAGGCGCCCGGAATCCATAATCGCCGTCGGTGGGTATGGATTCCGGATGCGATGCTTCGCGTCGCTCCGGAATGACGAAAGTGAAAGCCCGGCTACTCTTTGCCCGCGCGCAAGCCGGGAACGCGCATCGGGCTCGCCTGTGCCTTGCGAATGGCGGCGTCGGCCAGCGCTTCCAGCGCGCCCGGCCAATCAAGCAGCGTTTCGGGCGCGGCAAACGGCGCGTCTTCGCTCTTATCCACGACCCGCACCGAGCTTGTGCCGAGCGGCAGCGGCTGGTCCTCGATCGTCTTCACGCGCGCGGCCATGTCGTCGAGCCGCGCGTTGACGCCGCCGATCGCCTTGGCCAGCGAGCGTTCTACGGAGCGATCGACCGAGCTTTGAATTCTCTTGGCCAATTTCTCCATTTCCACGTCCTCGGGAACTTCGTCGCCGCGCTCGCCGGCCTGCGGCGAAAACTGCGGATTCGGCTCCACATTGGCGCCGGGAATGCGGGCGGCCGGGCAGCAATCCGGGTCGAGCACGGACAACAGGTCGTGGATTTGCTTGATACGCTGCTTGTCGGCCTTGGAATGCCGCGCGCCGATCTTGTCGAGAGTGCTTTGCGCCTGCGATCTTGTGCCGGCCGCCGCGGCGGCCTTGAACTTGCGCAGCTCGGTCGATCCGTCCGCCTTGATCACCGCGAAGGTCGCTTCCGGCAGGCAGGGATTATCGACCAGCGACACTTCCAGAGGCTCGGCC
>JASHUD010000208.1 GCA_030040215.1 Methylovirgula sp. | reverse complement strand
CGATCGCATGCGGCTGCGCCAAGCCAGCCGGCATTTCGAAAAGCCGGGCCTCGTTTCGCTCGAAGACTTGACGACGATCGACGCCGCCGATGTGCGCGCCAGCCGGGTGTTCGAGATGGATCGGCAAGCCGAAAAGAAGGTCTGATCGATTCTTCTTGCAGAAGATTGCCGCGGCTCCTGGATCCCAGCTCGCAGCTTCGCGTCGGCTGGGAAAGTGAACCGCTTCAGAAAACGGGAGCTACTTCCCCGGACGAGCTCGCGAAGCGGGCGAAGATCCGGGGTCCAGAAGCCAATTCGCAAGACTCCAGCGACGAATTTCCTAAGATGAAATCCTGTTCTAGCCTGTCGGCATGCACCGGCAGGGCCTGGCGGCGAGCCTCGTTGCGAATTGGGCGTTCGTGCGTTTGCGCGTGCCGCGCAGTCTTAGATCGCAGCGCTAGGTCGATGCGCCGCGCGAGCGTCCCTCGAAAAGCCAGCTCGCCACCACGCTGCTCAGAAGGAAAAGCAAGCCGACGAGGCCGATGGCGAGCGGCGCGACGCCGACGCCCGTTACCTGCGCCGCGCCGGTACGGCGGATCGCGGCATAATCCGAACCGCCGTAGATCGGGCTATCGCGCATCGCGGCGATGCGCGGCAAAATCACGTCGCTGCCGCTGTCGGCAGCGATCCGGCGCACCGTGCCGCCGGTCGCCTCGGCGAGCGGGCGAAGCTTTTCGGTGGTCGAGACCACCTCCTGGAACTCGCGCGGATTTTCCGGCCCGACATTGACGAGCGCCGAAAGCGTCCCGTCCGTCACCCGATAGAGGCCGAGCTCCGGGACTTTCACATTGGCGCGCGAAAGGCCCGGCTCGGCCGGCGTCAGCGTCGTCGTAATCTCTTTGCCCGACGGCGCAATGATTTTGACGGGCGGAATTTGGTCCTTGAGGCTCTGGCGCTCGATGTCGATCTCATGGCCCACGGCCTTCGCGCGCAGCGCCTCTTCCTCAAGCTCCGGCTCCTTCATCAGCCAATGCGCCAAGCGGCGCAGCAGAGCGAGATCCGGGCCGCCGCCTTCGAAGCCGCGCGCCCAGAGCCACATCTGATCGGAAAGCAGCAGCGCCACCCTACCCTTGTCTTCGCGGGAGAGAACGAGCAGCGGCTTGTTGTCGGCGCCCGCGAGCACGCTCGTGCCACGCGTCACGTCGGCATTGATTTGCCGGAACCATTGGCTCCAGGCGGGCGGCGTTGTGTCGGAGCCGGGCAGGCCGCGAGTCACCGGATGTTTGGCTCCGTCCGGCGTAATCTCGGCGCGGAACGGGCGCTCGGTGATGGTGCCGTCCGGGCGCGCCGGCGAGAGTTGGCCGAGCGGCGTGTAATAGATGCCTTCGGGCTGCGCGAAATCCGGCCCCGCCGCGATCAGCAGCGCGCCGCCGTTGCGCACGTAGCGCACGATGTTGTCGAGATAGACCGAGGGCAGCACGCTCTGATCCGAATAGCGATCGAAGATGATGAGATCGAAATCCTTGATCTTGCGGCCGAAGAGATCGGCGGTCGGAAAGGCGATCAGCGACAGTTCGTTGATCGGCGTGCCGTCCTGCTTCTCGGGCGGCCGCAGAATCGTAAAGTGTACGAGATCGACGTTGGCGTCGGACTTCAAAAGATTGCGCCACATCCGTTCGCCCTGGTGCGGCTCGCCGGAGACGAGCAGAACCTTGAGCTTGTCGCGCACGCCGTCGATCGTCAGCACCGCCTTGTTGTTAATGGTCGTGAGCTCGCCGGGCAACGCTTGGACTTCGAGTTCCACCACGTTTGGGCCGCCATGATCGATGCGGACCGGCACTTTGATCAGCTCGCCCGGCGTGGCGGTGACGTCGGCGATCGGATTGCCGTCGCGGCGCACGTGAAGGACCACCGGCGCATTGCTCGGCGGCGCATCGATGACCCGCAGGCCGATCGTCACGTCCTTGCCGACGATGCCGAAACGCGGCGCATCGACAAGCGCGACGCGGCGGTCGTGTTCGCCTTCGTGGCCGGTGATGAAGGCATGCAGCGGCGCCTTGAAGCCGAGCGCCGCGGGATTTGCCGGGATGTCGTCTACGACGCCGTCGGTAATCATGAAGACGCCGCCGATACGCTCCGCCGGCACGTCCGCGAGTCCTTCGTTCAGGGCCGCGAAGAGCCGGGTGCCGTCTTCCTCGCTGTCCGTCAGGCTGCTGTCGATGACGCGAATGTCGACGTTGCCCAGCTGCTGAAGGCGTTTTTTGAGTTCGGCTGCGGCCTTATCGGTTTGCTGCCGGCGGTTGCCGATGGTCTGGCTGCCGCTGTGATCGACGACGATCGCCACCACGTCCTTCAACGGCCGCCGGTTCTCGCGCACCAACGAAGGATCGAAGAGCGCGCACAGCACCAGCGCGAGCCCCACGCCGCGCAGCAACGTGCCGCGCCGGCCGCGCAGCAGGCCGAGCACAGTGACCGCCACGGCAAGCACCGCAAAGGCCGCAAGCAGCGCCAAAGGCAGCAACGGCGCGAAAGACAGGGTAAGTTCGTTCATCTCGGCTATGTGGATCTTCGCCGGGTCCCGCCAACCCGGCCGGCATGCTTACCTGCGCTAGGTTCTCGCACAAGGCAAGACGGCATAAGCCGAGATCCGTTTCCAGCCATAGGAATCCGTCTCTTCCGTCATACGGAAGTTTGGCGGATCGAGACGCCAATATTGTGGCTTCAACTGGGGCGGAATTGCCGCGCCATCCTCGACCGGCGCGATGATAAAGGCCGGCGCGTCGGGACGCGCGCAAAGCGCCGCAACCCCTGCCTCGGTGAGGCGCGGCAGATCGGCGCTCGAGGGGAAATGCGCGACGGAAAGCGCCTTTCTCTCGGCCAGTCTTTCGCGGATGAGGAATTGCATCCGCTCGCGCCATTCTTCGGTCAGGGCAGTCGAGAAAATCGTGCTGACGCCTTGCTGCGCCGAAGCCCATTGCGGCCGCCCGGTCAGGAACCAGGCCTCGGACAAGCCGTCCACCCACAATACTTCACCGTCGCGGCCGGCGATCAGGTTCATGAGCGCGGGCGGATGATCGTTCGCGTCAGCCATCTTTTGGAATGGAATTCTCTCGTCCCAGAAGCGAACCGCGGCAAGAATCAGGAGAAGCGCGACGGCGCATTGCAAACCCCAAATGACGCGCGATCGTCGCGCGAAGACCAGCGTGACAATCACCGCTAAAATCGGAAAAGCGACGTAGCGGCGCGTCCAGAAGTGGCTGATGTAGTGCGGGCCGTCGGCGGGTATGGAGGCGAGGAACCGGCCGTAGCCGATGAAATAGTGCACGTTCCAAAGCAACGCCAAAGCGCACGCGGCGGCCCAAACCCAGGCGACGATCCTTGGCGTGACGGCGGCCGGAATCAGCCGCGCGCCAAAATGCAAAGTGAGCGCGACGATGCAAATCAGCGCGCCGGTCGCCGATTCTTCGCATCCCAACCACGCCATCGCGAGAACGGCGAGCACGACTTGGCCGCGCGGCCCTTGCCGCCATAGTTCGATCGTGGAAATGCCGAGCGCGGCCGCGCCCAGCGCAGCCAAAAGCCACGCGGTGCGCCAGGGCTGCGCCTGAATGACAAGCAGCAGCGAGAACGTATCGCCCAACAAAGCCTGCGCCGCGATGCCGCCGATCCCGACAAAGATCGCGGCGATGAGCACCATCCGCCGCCGGCCCTCGAAGAAGCTTGCCGCAATCGCCAGCGTCGTCGCCTCGACCGCCAAGGGACCGATGAAGTCGATCGGCCAATGCGTGGGAAATAGCAGCGGGCTGCGGCTTTCGGCGAAGGCCTTGAGGCCCGGATCCATGACGGTCACCAGTCTGTGGAGGACCGGAAATCCAGCCAGCGCGCCGCCGAGCACCAGAACCGCGATAAGAGAGACCGCAATCGCCCAGCGCCGATCTTCGCGACAAAGGACGATGCCGAAGACGCCCCAGCCGGCGAGCGCCATGATGGGATGGATGAAGCTCGCCGCAACCAGCAGAGCGAGCGGCACCATCGTGCGCCGGGCGGCGAGCGCCGCTAGGGCAGCCAAAACCAAAGCTTCGGCGAACGGGCGCGGCACCGCCAGCACTTCCGAATATTCGAACCGCCACAGCGTGCCATAGGAGACCGGCAGAACGGCCACGAAGAGGACGACGAGAAAGACGAAGCGCGGCGGCACGAATTGCCGGGCGAGAGCGCAGAGCGCGACGGTCCAGACGGCCATGCTGCATAAAGCCAGTGCAAGCGCAGTCGGCCCGGCACCGAAAGCGCCGACCAGATGATCGAGCAGCAGCGGAAACACGCTGAACCGCGATTGGCCGTCGTTGACGAACATCATGTCGCGGCCAAGCCCCGCAGGATCGAGATCGGCGAGCGCGCGAGCGATATAGACGCTGCCGTCGCCGATGATTCCCTGATAGGGATGGGTCAATGCCCAAAGCGCAATGGCGGTCAGCGGCAGAAAGATCGTGCCGTCGGCGACGGATTGCCCGAGCCACGCGACGGCGCGGCCAAATTTATTGTCGGGGGCAGCAACCGGCGCGGCGCCGTCGGCCTGCCGTCGTTCTACGCCGATCGAGAAGTCGCCGGACATCCCGTTCACGCAACGGGCGGCGCGGCTGCGAAGA
>JASHUD010000207.1 GCA_030040215.1 Methylovirgula sp. | reverse complement strand
AGACCGGCGATGACCGGCAGGCGCGCTTCGCCAAGCAAACGCGCCGCCGCCGCGGCGGCTGCATCAAGCCCGACCGCTGCGCCGTCTATAAAAGCTTTCATATATTCCCGCTCCGTCGCCGCCGCGGACTGCCTATTTGTCGTATTTGATGTACGCGAAGCGCTGGTCGTCAACGGGCGTGCCTTCGAGCGGACCTCCGTCTTTGCCCGGCTGCCATTGCACGACCTCTTCGATCTTTTTCGCCAAGGCGAAATCCTTGTCGGTGATCCCCTTGGCCGTGTGGGTCTTCAGCCGCACTTCCACCCAGGCGTAAGACGCCGTCAAATCGGGGTGATGCCACGCGGCCTCGGCGAGGTGGCCCACCGTATTGATCAGCATCAGGGTGCCTTTCCAACTCTGCGTGCGATAGGTGCGGCGGATCCAGCCGTCTTCGTAGCGCCAGTGCGGCAGCTCGGCCGCGAGCCGCGTCTTGATCTCGGCTTCGTCATAAGCCCGCTCGTGTTTTTCCGCACACATAAGGGGGACCTTTGCGCCTCGTTTCCGGCAGTATGACAATATCGGCGATTTCGGTCCAGTCTGGAGCGCATTCTTGCATCGAAACGATTTCACGATCGTGGTTGCGCCACGCGTTTCGCTCGCGTTGAAAGCGCGCTAGATATGGCACTGCGATATTTTTTGCAGAAGCGGCGAGCCGCCGGCATTCGTTGATAATCGCGGAGTTTTTCGATGTTTGTTGAGGACTCATGGGCTTAAGCGTCAAAGCAACGACCTCGGCGCGCCTTCACCTCGGCTTTCTCGATTTGAATGGCGGCATGGGCCGCCGTTTCGGCAGCATCGGGCTTGCGATCGATCAGCCGCTGACTTCGCTGACCATCGAACGTGCGCCGATTATGCGGGTCGAGGGACCGGAACGCGAAAGGGTGGCCGCGCATCTCGCCGCATTGCGCGACCATTTTGGGCTTAAATCCCATTATGGCGTTAGGATTGATACGGTAATTCCCGCGCATGTCGGCCTCGGCTCGGGCACGCAGCTCGCATTGGCCGTGGCGGCGGCGCTCCGCGGGCTCGAAGATCTGCCGCGGGATTTCGCCGCCGATGCGCTTTTTCTGCAGCGCGGTCTAAGGTCGGGAATCGGCACCGCGCTATTTTCCACTGGCGGCTTCGTGGTCGATGGCGGACATAGCGCTGGCAAAACGATGCCGCCGATCCTCTGCCGCCTCCGTTTTCCGGAGGAATGGAGGATTATTCTCGTTCTGGACGATACGATGCAAGGAATGCACGGCGCGCGCGAACGCGAAGCCTTTGCGGGCTTATCGCGGTTTCCGGCTGACGCAGCGGCAGAGATCTGCCGAAGGGTGCTCATGCAGGCTTTGCCTGCCTTGGTGGACCGCGATCTGGCCCAATTCGGCGAGGCCGTCGGGCGCATCCAATCGATTCTCGGCAATTATTTTGCGCCCGCGCAAGGCGGGACTCGCTATACAAGCCCGGCGGTGGCCGGCGCTATGGAGGACCTCGAACGGCTTGGCGCCAAGGGAATTGGCCAAAGCTCGTGGGGACCGGCGGGATTTGCGTTTGTCGCCAGCGACGACGAAGCGCAGAGACTCGTCGGAATCTTTCGCAAAGAAAGGGCGGCGCGAGAAAACACCTCGCCCAAGAATCCGATCATGCTAATCTGCAAACCACGCAATAGCGCTGCGAAGATCGAGAAGATCGGCGCCTAGGACCGATGGGAAGGGACGAATGGCAAAACTCATCCTGCATATGCTGAGTCCGCTGAAACACATGAGCCCATTCGACGTGAACATGGCGCTCGATGCCGGCTACGATTCGGTAACCCCTTACATCAATGTCGCCCTCGAGGAGGTCAAACCGCTCGTCCAGGACGCGATGTTCTCGCGTTCGCCGCGCGACGCTGTGCGCACCGCCATGTTCATCGGCGGCAAGGATGCCATTCTTGCTCTCGACATGATCGACAAAGCGCGTGAGGCTTTGCTCAAACCTTTTGAGATTTCGATCTTTGCCGATCCGGCCGGGTCCTTCACCACAGCTGCGGCGATGGTTGCCTGCGTCGAGAAGGTTCTGAAAGACAAGAAGCGCCGCAGCCTCTCCGGCACGAAGATCATCGTCTATGGCGCGACGGGGGTTGTGGGCTTTTCTTCGGCGGTAATCTCCGCGCTCGAAGGCGCCAAGGTTACGCTCGCCGGCTACGACGGCCCGAACCGCGTCGAGAAGGCGGCCGGAGAGATCAAAAAGCGGTTTGGCGCCACTGTCGACTTCGTTGACGCCAGCACACACGAGAAGGTGGTTGCCGCGCTTGTAGCCTCCGAAATTGCCTTTTGCGCCGGCCGCGCCGGCGTTCAGATTCTCTCGGCGGAAGACGTCAAGAAGGCTAAGAACCTGCTGGTCTGCGCCGACGTCAATGCCGTGCCGCCGTTGGGGATCGAGGGCGTCGATCTTCACGACAACGGCAAGGAATTGCCGAACGGCAGTCTCGGCATCGGCGCGCTTGCCATCGGCAATGTGAAATATCAAACGGAATCGCAGCTTTTCAAGAAAATGGCCACGTCCGACAAGGCCCTCTGTCTTGATTTCCGCGACGCCTTCAGGCTCGCGCGTGACCTTGTCTGAACCTTCCATTTTGATCGCCGCCGCGTCCGGGCGGGCGCTGGCGGCGGCGGCACGCCGCGCCGGTTTTCGTCCGCTCGTCGCCGACTTCTTCGATGATCTGGATACCCGTGCGCTCGCCGAAACGAATGTGGTTGCCGGCGACATGGAGCGCGGTTTCGAGGTGCAGACGCTTCTCGAGGCTTTGCACGGCCTGGCGGCGCGCGAGAACCCGATCGGGGTCGTCTGCGGCAGCGGCTTTGAAGACCGGCCGGAAATTCTCGATGCGATCACGCGGCATTTCCCGCTATACGGCAATTCCGCGGAAGCGGTCGCGCGGGCAAAAAATCCACGGTTGATCGCCGATCTTTGCCGCGCTCTCGCCGTTCCGCATCCCGAGATCCGGTTCGATCCGCCGACACGGCCCGCCGGATGGCTGATCAAGCGGCAAGGCGGCGGCGGCGGCCTTCACGTGACTTCCGCTTCGCGGCGTCCCGGTCCCTTTGAATATTATCAGCGGCGCGTGCCGGGCCAACCTGTGTCGGTTCTGCTCCTCGGCGACGGGCATCGCGCCCAGGTTTTGGGAACGAGCACGCAATGGGCGACGGCGAGCGGCAACATGCCTTTTCGGTTCGGCGGCGCGGTGCAGCCAGCCGGGATCGATGCCGCATTGACGCGGGAGATCTGCGCCGCGGCAAACAGGCTCGTCGCAGCCCTGGCGCTCTTGGGGCTAAACAGCGTCGACTTCCTGGCGACGGCGGATCGGTTTCATCTTCTCGAAATCAACCCGCGTCCCGGCGCGACGCTCGACATTTTTGCGCATCCCCGGCTATTTGCCGCACATCTCGATTCCTGCCGCGGCCTCTTGCCGAGCGAGAGTTTGGTCTTTACGACATCCCGCGCGACGGCCATCGCCTATGCGCCGTGCGATCTCGCCTTTATGCCCGAACTCGACTGGCCGGCGTGGTGCATGGACCGGCAAAAACCGGGAACGCGCTTACGCAAGGGCGATCCTGTCTGCACGGCTTTGGCCGAAGCGGCGCAACCGGCGATGGCGCGTGCCCTGGTTGGCGAGCGTCTTGCGGCGCTTGACGAAGCATTGTTGATTCATGGGAGCGAGGAAAACGCCGCATGACGGAGAGCAAAATCAGCGTCAATTCACGCGCTGGGGTATTGGTCGATCGGCTGGTTGCCGACGCCGATCGCCTGCGTGTCGCCATGACTAAGGGCACACGCGGCGAGACCTTGATCGATGCCGGTACCAAGACGATCGGCGGACTCGATGTCGGCATCCTAATGACCGAGATTTGTCTCGGCGGCTTGGGGAATGTCACGCTGGCGCCGTTCTTGGCGACGCCGCACTGGCCGTTTCATTTGACGGTGCGCAGCAGCGATCCGGTCATCGCCTGTCTCGGCAGCCAATACGCGGGCTGGGCATTGTCGCACGGCGAGGGCAAGAGCGCCTTTTTCGCATTGGGATCGGGTCCAGCGCGCGCCCTCGCGCAGAAGGAACCGCTCTTCCAGGACCTCGGCTATCGCGATCGCGCCGACCGCGCCACGCTCATTCTCGAAGGCGACAAGCCGCCGCCCGTCGAAATCGTCGATAAGGTAGCCAAGGATTGCGGCGTCGCAACGGAGCGTCTCGCGTTTATTTATGCGCCAACCCGCAGTCTCGCGGGCAGCGTGCAGGTGGTCGGGCGTGTGCTCGAAGTCGCCATGCACAAAGTGCACGAATTGAAGTTTCCCTTGGCGCGGGTCATCGACGGCGTGGCAACGGCGCCGCTGTCGCCGCCGCATCCGGATTTCGTGACCGCCATGGGGCGCACCAACGATGCCATCATCTACGGCGGCCTGGCGCATCTCTTCGTCACGGGCCCGGCGGCGGAGGCGCGCGAACTCGCCAAGGCGCTGCCGAGCGTGACGTCGCGCGATTACGGACGGCCCTTCGCGGAGATTTTCAAATCCTTCAAGGGGGATTTCTACAAGATCGACCCCAGCCTGTTCAGCCCCGCCGAAGCGATGGTGACCGCCGTCGAGAGCGGCGAAACTTTCCGCGCCGGGCAGATATCGCAGGATTTGCTGGATGCTTCCTTTGGCTGAGGCGGGACAGGCGGCACAAGCCGGTTCGGGACCGCAGATCGCTCTGTTGGTCGATCGCTACGAATGGCACGCGCGGGAATTGACGCGTGCCTTCGCGCGCCTCGGTGCGCGCGTCGTGCCGCTGCGCCTTTCGGCCTGCAGCCTCGATACCCGTCGCCCGCAGGGCCTGGCGATCCCCGGTTTTGCGGCGCGATTGCCGGATTTGGTGCTCGTTCGCGCCGTCGGTCTCGGTTCGTTCGAATCGATCACCGTGCGGCTCGGCATTCTGCACGCGCTGATCGATCTCAACGTTCCGGTTGCCAATACGCCACGCTGCATCGAGCGCTGCGTCGACAAAGCGGCGACGAGCTTTCTGTGTTTCAAGAACGGCGTTCCGACGCCGCCCACCTTCGCGTTGCAAAGTCCGCGACAGACGCGCGCACTCGTGCGGCGCGAATGTGCCCAAGGTCCGCTGGTCTTGAAGCCGCTGTTCGGCGCGCAAGGGCGCGGCCTCAAACTGATCCGCCGCGAGGCCGATCTGCCGGAGATCGAGACCATGGCCGGCGTTTATTATCTGCAACGCTTCGTCGGCGTCGAGCGGGGCGGCTATAGCGACGTGCGGGTGCTTGTCGCGCACGGCCGCGTGCTGGCCGCCATGACACGGCGCGCCGAGCATTGGATCACCAATATCAAGCTTGGCGGCAAGCCAGAGCCGGTCGCAATCGACGCGGAAATGCAAGATCTCGCGCTCAAGGCCGCCGCCGCGGTCGAAGCGGATTTCGCCGGCGTCGATCTGCTGCGCGGCGCCGACGGCCGGTTGACCGTGATTGAGGTCAACAGCATGCCCGGCTGGCAGGGTCTGCAAAGCGTGACCGATTTCCCGATCGCCGAGGAGCTCGCCCGCAGCCTTTTCGCCCGCTATAGCCTCGCGCCCGGGAGGCTGGCGCAGGTGGCTTCTTGATCAATCCCGCCGAGATTGGCGAGGCGTTCTTGGCGGCATGCCGGGAAGAGATCGAAGCGCCGAAACCCGGCAACGTTCACGTCTTCGGCGCCGGTCACGGCATGACGGCCGAGGATTTTCTGAAAAGCGCCGAAGTCGCGGCGCCCGCATTGTCGGCGCGCGGTGCAAGCATCGGAACGCGCATTCTTGCGGCGGTGGAAGCGACGCGCGCCGCGTTAGGCATGAATACCAACCTTGGCATTCTCCTGCTTTGCGCGCCGCTCGCCGCGGCCGCCGAACGCGGCGACGCCGATCTACGGGCGGCGCTTGCGGCCCTTCTGAAAAAACTGGATCGCGACGATGCGGAACAGGTGTTTCGCGCCATTCGGCTGGCAAATCCCGGCGGGCTTGGCGAAGCAGTCCGCTACGACGTGCGCGGACCGGCGACGGTCGGACTTTTGCAGGCGATGGCGGAGGCGGCCGAGCGCGATACCGTAGCATGCCAGTACGTCTCGAATTTCCATGATGTTTTTGCGACCGGTTTGGAAGCGCTGGAAGCGGCGCGCCAATGTGGCCTTATGTCACCATGGCGCGCGGTCGCGATTTATCTGCAATTTTTGTCCGCCATTCCCGATACCCATATCGCGCGCAAATTCGGACTTGCCGCGGCGCGCGAGGTACAACGCGAAGCGTCGGAAATGCTTATGACTTTTCAAGCACGTAAAGTTGATTGTCTCACCGACTTGCTGGCTTTCGACGCGCGCCTCAAGTCGCGCCAGCGCAATCCCGGAACGAGTGCCGACCTCACGGTGGCGACGCTTTTCGCGGATCGGCTGCGCGAGCATCTTGCTCAAGCGTCACAATGATGCTTGATTGAGGCGCGCGGATTGGCTCCGCCGCTATCTGGCCAACCGGCCTATTCGGTAGAGGCCGGCACGGGCGTGCCGGCGTACCAGGGGCGCTGACAACAAAGATAGACGTTTGTTTTGCCGATGGATTTCGGCAGGGATTAGTGTTCACCGGAGGAAAGATAATGGCCAAGATAACGAAGCTTGGTGTCGGCGAGTCGCTCGTCGGCGATGGCAATGAGGTCGCCCACATCGACCTCTTGATCGGACCGCGCGGCAGCGCGGCCGAGACCGCCTTCGCCAATGCGCTCGTCAACAACAAGGACGGGTTTACCACGCTGCTTGCCGTGGTCGCCCCGAATCTTCTCGCCAAGCCGAATACGATTCTCTTCAACAAGGTTACGATCAAAGGTGCCAAACAGGCCGTGCAAATGTTCGGCCCGGCGCAGCATGCCGTTGCCAAAGCGGTCGCCGACAGCGTTGCCGAAGGTGTGATCCCGGTGGAAGAGGCCGACGATCTGTTCATCAGCGTCGGCGTATTCATCCATTGGGAAGCCAACGACGACAAGAAGATCCACGACTTCAACTATCGTGCCACCAAAGAAGCAATCGCCCGCGCGGTACGCGGCGAGCCGAAGGCTTCGGAAGTCGTTGCCAAACGCGACAGTGCGAAGCATCCCTTCTCGCCGTCGTGATCCGCCGGGACCTTTGCAGAGATCTCCACAGGGGAGCCGTTCGGCTCCCCTTTTTTACGGTCGATTGCGCAGATGTCGGGCGTCGAGGCGCCCATCGTGCAGGGCCGAGGCGACGAGAACGCCGGCCATTCCGGCGTTCTCCAAAAGCCGCAGATCTTCCGGACCGCGCAAGCCGCCGGCGGCATAAATCGCATGGCGGCCCGCGGACTTTGCCTGGATATCCAGCAGCCGATCGAAGTCTGGTCCCGCATGGCTGCCGACCCGCGCCAACGTCATGGCGATGAGGCGCGCCGGCCAGAGCGACGCGTCTCCCGCAAGTTGCGCCGGCCCCTGAAATTCCTCGCCGTGGAAATCGAGCGACAAGAGGCTGCGCGATTGCTGCGCCAAGCCCGCGATCAGGCCGGCATCGCGCAAACTCTCGCTGCCGAAGACGAGATCGCCGCGATGCGCGGCGAGCCAGGCGGCTGCCTCCGCGCTTGTGCCGGTCCCACAATCGACCCAGAAATCAACTCTTGGAAAGTCCGCTTCGAGAGCGGCAATCGCGGCGGAATGATCGCCTTTTCCTTCGATTGCGTCGAGATCGGCAATGTAAACCGTACGAAACGGATGCAGCGCCAGGAAGCCGGCGATGACATCGGCCGGCCGGCTCGTCGGCGCGAGCGGCGTTTCGATCGGCATATAAAGATGCCGCTCGCCCTTTTGGGCGCGCACCACCGCGCCGCCTTTAAGATCGATGACGGGGATTACCTCCAATCGCGCGCTCCGTTTCGCGGAGAGATGTTCTCATGCTAGAGCATTTTGCCGGCAAGGAGGCATTTCACGATTGCATGAATAGCGTCATCGGGTGGGATATCGGCGGCGCCCATTTGAAGGCGGCGCGGCTCGAGGCCGGCCGCATCGTCGATGTGGTGCAGATTGCCTCGCCGCTATGGCTCGGCCTCTCGGAACTCGACCGCGCCTTCGCCGAAGCCAAAACGGCGCTCGGTTCGGCCGAGCGCAATGCCGTGACGATGACGGCCGAGCTTTCCGATACGTTTGCCGATCGGCAGGTCGGCGTCGCTGCGGTCGCCGAGATCATGAGCCGCGAACTCGCGCCGCAACCAGTCCTCTACTACGCCGGCGATCGCGGTTTTGTGTCCGCCGAGCGCGTCGCGGCGCATACGGCGGCCATCGCATCCGCCAATTGGCACGCAAGTGCCGCGCTGGCTGCGCGGCATTTTGCGGACGGCCTGTTTGTCGATATCGGCTCGACGACCACGGATCTCATTCCGATCCGCGCGCGTCGGGTGGCGGCGCGCGGCGTGAGCGATCCCGAGCGCATGGCCTACGGAGAACTCGTCTATGCCGGCGTCGTGCGCAGCTTTCTGATGGCGGGTCTGCGGCTCGTTCCCTTCGCCGGGCGTTGGGTGACGCTCATGAACGAATGGTTCGCCAATGCCAGCGACGTCTATCGCATTCTCGGCGAATTGCCCGAGGGCGCCGACCAGATGGCGACGGCCGACGGGCAGCCGAAAACGATCGAGGCCTCGAGGGCGCGGCTCGCGCGGCAGATCGGCTATGATGCCAAGGATGTAAGCGCCGCCGCGCTGACGCAGCTGGCGCATTTTTTCGCAGAGGCGCAATTGCGCGAGATCACCGATGGCGCTTATCTCGCGCTTTCGCGCACCGAAATCGATAGTGGCGCACCGATCATCGGCGCCGGCGTCGGGCGTTTCGTGGCGCGCAAGCTCGCCGAGCGACTCGGCCGGCCTTACGTGGATTTTGACGAAGTAATCCCCGCGTTGCCGGAGCGGCGCGCGAAGGCGGCCGATTGCGTGCCGGCTTGCGCAGTCGCGCTGCTGCTCGAAGCTAGTTAGCTGCCCTCTCCGCGGGCATGTGCCGGCTCCCGGTCGCCGAGATGCGCCTCGACTTTCTCCACAAGCCAGCCCCAGGCTTCCTTCTCCTCCGGTCCTGCCGTCTTGTCGATGGCGATCTTCAGATACTCGATCTCGCGCTCGATCTTGTCGCGCGGCAGGAAATCGAGGCGGCTGACAAGGACCGCCAATTCGAGCACCGCGGCTTTGGCGCGGTTGAGGCCTTGGAAGGGCGTGTGCTGTTCTTGCCGCAACACGCGGCAGAAGAAGCGCGGCCGCCGCGCATCCTCCTCGATACGTTCTACCGCAAGCTCGGCGTGCGCGAGCGCATCGGCTAGGCGCGGCACTAGAAACGTGCCGATCGGTGCGAGTGGCCATTCGCGCCGCCCCGTCAGACATCCGGCAAAGATCCGCACGTCGTCTGTATAATTGGCGACCGCGTAGGGAACCTCTTGCAGATTGGCTAACGTCGCCGAGGGGCGGAACGGCGCGATAATCCATTCTTCGCCCGCGGCGATCAGCCCGAACGGCGCGATATGCGCTTTTCCGGAAGCATCGACGGTGGTGACGATTACCTCGCGGATCATCGGCTAGCTCTCCGCCTTACCGGCGCGCAACGTGTGGCCGATCGCCCGCAACCGCGTCAGATCCTCTTCGACGCGCTCCGTCGCGACGCCGAAATCGAGCGGCTCGTCCTGGATATAGCGCTTGCCGAGCGCGAATGCGATCTCCGCCTTGGCAAGCTCGGCGCCGAGATAAAAAGCGTGCGCGTCGTCTCCGCCTACGGCAAGATGCGGATAGAGCGCCATCGCCTCGCGCGCCACGTGATGGCCGGCGCGGTTATAAAGGTGGATGCCGTCTTCGGCGACTTCGATGCGATAGTTGGCGTCGCTCACGTCTTTGGCACGCTCCTCGATCTCGGCCGGCGAGGAGAGGAACGGCTTCATGTCGTGCACTTGATTGAGGCCGGCGCCGAAACCTTTCGGTAAAGCCTCTTCGGCGTGCGCCGCATACATCAGCCGGCGCGCAGCGTCATGTTCGGCGATGGTGCGCCGCGTATGCGGGCTCACCTGCACGACCAGCACGTTGCGGATCGAGAGCTCCGAGCAGAGGCCGAGCAGCAAGGCGGTGACGCCGCTCGAATCGGCTTCGGTAAGTTCGGTCAGATTGCCGGTACCCATCATCATCGGCGCTTCCGGCATCAGCCGGCGCATTTCGATATAACGGGCCAGCGACTCGGCAAACCCGAATTGGATCGGGTCGAGGATCGGATCGAGAATGAAGGAAATGTCCTCGGCGGCGGCGGTTTCCGCCAAGCGGCGCAACGAATCGAGATTCGAATGCGGTTGCGGAATCAAGATCGGCGTCACCGGATAGTCGCGCGCGATATGGAGGCTCGCTTCGGTGAGGCTCAACAGAAAATCGGCGCCCGCGGCGGCGCCGCGCTCGAGTTCCTCCGCATTGGCCGAATCGACGCTGACCGCATGACCCGCCGCCTTCAAGGCGCGCACGCTGTCTTCGAGACGCGGGAAGGGCGTGTCGGGAAGGCAGCCGAGATCGATGACGTCCGCCCCGGCTCCGCGCATCGCCGCCGCGCGGGCAAGAATCACGTCGAGCGACAAGCCCGAGGCGTCGACAATCTCGCTGAAGATGCGAATCTCGTGTTTGGAAAGATCGAGTTTACGGCCGCCGCGTCCGAAAAAGGCGGGAAGGTCGGCCAACTCGTCGGGGCCGCGTTCGCAGGCGACGCCGATCTCCTTCGAGAGCGACACGAGATCGGCACGGCAACGTCCCGGCAGGATGATGCGGTCCGCATCGAGCGGGCGCGGCAGGCGGCGCAGAATGATCGCCTCGGTCATCAGCGCCGCGACTTTGACTCCGATGTCGTGCACGCGCCAGGCAAACGGCAGCGGGCCGAGGCCGCTCATGAGCTTGACGAGCCGTGGATAGGCGTAATGTCCGGTGAGCAGCAGCAGACGCTCGGTCATAGTTCCTAGCTTCAGTTCGGCCGGTACGCCCATTATCCAACCTTCGGACGGGCTCGGCAAAGTTGGCGTTGCTACGCCACCCGCACTCTCGTGCCGGGCACTTGGCCTTGCATCAGGATCGAAGCTGCGGAGGCAAGCCAGCCGGGTCCGGCGATGAAGACCTCCGCACCGCTTTTCGCCGCATGCTGCGGGAACAGCGGATCGATCATTCCGGTGTTCACGAGCTCGGCAACTCCAACGTGAAGTTTCGACCCAGTGTCGACGCTTTTGATCAACAGCAGTTTTTTTGCGCCGAGCTTTTTGGCAACCCACGCTGAGAGCGTATCCGACGTGACTTCCCAGGATTTCGGCAGATCGGAGTCGAGCACCATCAGGGTCGGCATCCAGCAGGCGACCTCGTTGCGTCGCAAGGCGTGCCGGATCGCGGCCGGCGTTGCGACGCACGCGAGCCGCGGCCAGAGCGACGCGAGCGCGACGCCGAATTGCTCCATGGCAAGGAGCGCCATGCGGTGCGCCGCCGCATCGTCGCAGCGCATCTTGGCCTGCACGGCGCGCACGGTATCGGCGAACGCACCGCCGCCCGGCACGAGGATCAGCGGGCCGGCGAAACGGTCGAGCGCGGCGAGCCAAGTGGTCAACTCGCGACTGCCGGCAAGACTGCCGCCGAGCTTCGCCACGAGAAGAGGCGGAGCTTTTCGCCGCGCACTATCGATTGCGGCGCGGCTCACACTCTAATCGCCCGGCGAAGCAGCGGAGAGCTGAGCGAAAAGCTGACGCGTCACGCCGGACTGCGCTTGGCGTTCGCGCTTGATCTCGATGCCGACGCTGCCATCCAGGACGTCGAGTTTCTCGACGCGGATATTCACGCAAGCGACGCGCGGCTGGGCGAGAAGCGCGTCGGCAATCCGCTCGGCCAGAGTCTCGACGAGATCGATGTGGCCGCGACTGAGGACCAACCGGATTGCGTCGGCGATGAGATCGTAAGAGAAGACGTCGCGCATATCCTCGGCATGGTGAGCGGCCCGGCGCACGTCGATATCGACGTTGAAACGCACCCTTTGCCTGTGATCGCGCTCGAAATCGTAGGCGCCGATGGCTACGGGCAGCACGAGATCGTGTAGGAAGACTTTGTCGGTATCCTTCTGCTCGCTATCGCGCGAATAGCCGCGCGCCGAAAGAAGCCGCCAATCGACCTTGGTTTCATCGTCGAGTTCGCCGGCCTCACGCGGGATGAGCGCGCGCACCAGTTTCACTTGCGCCGCGTCGATGCGCTGCGTGCGTTGGTGGCCCACGCAAAGCGTACCGCGGAAGCCGAGAATATTGGGGCCAAGCGGCAATAGGCGGGAGACGTCCGGCGGCTGCAGCGATCCGGCAAGCCCGGCCAGCAGCTTTGCATCGTGACAAAGATCGACGAACGTCTTGAGGCCGGCAATGTCGATGTGATCGGGGAGGCGCAGCCCGCGCTTTGTCGCGGTGTCGAGCATCGCACCTTTGAACCCGGCCGTGCCGAGAGCGGCAAGCAGCGAAAAATCGTGCGATAGGTCGGCAAAAAATACGGCGACGAGGTTAACCTTCGCGGCGAGCGGATGCAGTGCTTCGATCGCGGCCTTCGCCGCGCCTGGAAGCAGGCCGATCTTCACGTAATCGACGCCGGTGGCAACGAGCGCTTCGGCTGCCGTGGCGATCTGTTGCGGCGACAGGTCCGGCGCGCCGACGACGGCGCTTACCGGACGGCGGCCGTCGATCGCGGCGACCGCGGCGCGAACGGTTGCAAGATCCAACGCACCGAGCGGCGGCTGCGTCGGATCCTTGAGATCAATGATATCGGCACCTTCGATGAGCGCGATCCCGGCTTCCGCCGTGTCCGCGACGCTCGCAAGCATCAGCGTCATTGGGCACCATCAAGATTGGGGGTGGGCCGCCAACCGTTCGCGAGCGCAATTATAGGGGACGCCACCCAAAGGGCAATCAAGCCGGGGTAGGCCCGTTCAAGGCCGCGGAAACGGCTTCTGTTCCTTGAGCGGGTAGCCTGCCTCCGACCAGCCCTCGGTCCCATCGGCATACCAGAGTACGTGCGTATAGCCGAAGCTTTTGGCGCGCTTGGCGGCATTCCAGGACATCCAGCAATGCCGCAGGCAGTAGAAGACCAGCGATTTTCCTTTGTCCCCGCCCGTCGCATAGGTGAGGCCGCGGCGGAAATAATCCTCGGTTACGGGAGCGAGCGCACCATAGCCGGTGTCGGGTAGCCAGATGCTTCCCGGGATGTCGAGGCGCGGCTTGTCGCGCCACAGCGTGCCCGGCGCAAGATTGGCGGGCTTCGGCGGCTGCGGCAGCACGTCGACAAAGACGGCCGCTTTTTGCGTCCAAAGCGTATGGGCTTGCGCTACGGTCAGCGCCGGCGCGCCGTCGAGAGTCGCCGGGGTCGGCTCTTTATAATCCGACATCCGATAGCCGGCGAGCTCGGGAACCGATGTGTCCGCCCGCGCTGCCAACGGCACGAAGCAAAGACCGATCGCGAGAGCATGTAGAACGGAAGGTCGCATCGGCAATCCATGGTTTGCGGCGCCGGAACCATACATGATCCCGACGCGTGATCAACCGCCGGCAAACGTCTTATCGTGTTGAGAAAGGAGCGCATGCGTTGCTTGCCTCGCCTGAGCGCATCACGTAGGACCTGCGCCCGAGAGGACGAATGAAAACGATCGCGCGCAGCCTTTCGTTTGTTGTCGCCGGCCTCTGCTTCGCCGTCGGGCTCGGGTATTTCACCGGTCGTGATGTTGCGGCGCAGCAGATCGCCCCGCTCGACGTGCGCGAAATCGCGCCCGGCGTCTACGCGCACCAGGCGCCGATCACCGCGATGGATGCGGCGAGCGGCGGCGATATCAGCAACAACGGATTCATCGTCGGCGACGACGCGGTCGCGGTCATCGATACGGGAGGGGCGCCGATCATCGGCGAACGCCTCAAAAAGGCGATCGAGAAAATCACCGATAAGCCGATCCGTTATGTGATCAACACCACCGAGCATCCCGATTACATCTTCGGCAATGCCGCCTTCATAGGCCCGGACGTTACCTTCGTCGGACACCGGAACCTGCCGCGCTCCATGGCGGTGCGCGGGCCGCACTATATCCAGACGCTGCGCCGGGACATGGGCGAGGCGCTGATCCAAGGGGTGAAGCTGATCCCGCCGACAATGCTGGTCGACATCGGCAAGGACAGAAAGCTCGATCTCGGCCACCGAATTATCGATTTGCGCGCCTGGCCGATGACGGCTACGGACTGCAACCTTACGGTCTTCGATGCGAAGACGAAGAGCCTGTTTGCCGGCGATCTGGTCTATCTGCGCCATGTACCCGTGGTCGACGGCAGCATCTTGGGGTGGCTCGAAGCGTTGCCGCGGCTGGCGGCGATTCCAGCGCAGCGCGTGGTTCCCGGCCACGGTCCGGTCGGGGCCGATTGGCCGCAAGCGCTGGGGGCGGAAAAAGCCTATCTCACCAAGCTCACGGCGGATCTACAAGGCCTCCTCAAGCGAGGCGCGGATATCAACGAGGCGGCACAAACGGCGGCCGGTTCCGAGGCCGCAAAATGGAAGCTTTTCGAGGTCTATAATCCGCGCAACGCCACGGCCGCCTACGCGGAACTCGAATGGAAATAAAAGCCGGGCTTCAAGCCGCGGCCGCGACGATCTATATTGACGGCTCAAGCGACAACGAAGGAGGGCGGCATGCGCGCTTCATGGATGGTGGCTTCGGTTGCCTTCGGCGCGGCTGCTGGCTTGGCCATGCCGGCGCCCGCCGCGATTGCCGCCCCGCAAGATCTCTGGTCGGGGCTTGCCGACGTGCTCTATCCGCACCGCGCGATGGCGCAAGACGGCACGATGATCAAGCTCGGCACGCCGCTCAGCGCCGAGGACGCCGCGCTGGTGCCAATTACGCTGCATATTGCAGCGGCCAAGAGTCCCACGGACCCCGACCGGGTCACGAAGGTCACGGTCGTCATCGACAACAATCCATCCCCCGTCGCGGCTGTCATCGAATTGGGTCCAAGAGCAGGGATCACGACGCTCGAAACGCGCGTTCGCGTCAATCAGGCCACGAATATTCACGCCGTCGCGGAGACTGCGAGCGGCAAGCTCTATGTATCCGTTTCCTACGTCGATGCGGCCGGCGGCTGCTCGGCGCCGAGTGCCACAAACCTCGATCCAAACGATCCGCAGATCGGTCAAATCAAGGTGCGGCAACTGCCGCCGCAATACGTAAGCGACGATCCGCAGCGCAAAGAAGCGGTCGTCATGATCAAGCATCCCAACAATTCCGGCATGCAGATGGATCCGACGACGCATCTCTATATCCCGGCGCGCTACGTCGATTCCTTGAAGGTCATGCAGGGCGGCGATCTTTTGTTTGCGGTCACGGGCGGCATTTCGATTTCGGAAGATCCGAATTTCCGCTTCGATTATCTTTCGAACGGCGCCAACGTCTTGCATGTCGCCGCCAGCGACATAACAGGCAAGAAATTCGCCAAGGACTGGACGCTCAACCCGGCGATCTAAAAATCCGTACGGCTGCGGATCGCCGCGATGAGCGTGCCTTCGTCGAGATAATCCAACTCGCCGCCGACCGGCACGCCGTGCGCGAGTCGCGTGATGCGCACCGGCAGATGCGCCAAGAGATCGGTGACGTAATGCGCGGTAGTCTGCCCGTCGACCGTGGCATTGACGGCAAGCACCACTTCCTTGACGCCGTCGTCGGCGACCCGTGCGACGAGACCGGCGAGGTTTAATTCCTCCGGGCCGATGCCGTCGAGCGGCGAAAGACAGCCGCCGAGCACATGATAGCGCGCGGCGAGCGCGCCGGCACGTTCGAGCGCCCAGAGATCGGCTACCGTTTCGACGACGATGAGCAGTTTGCGGTCGCGCCGTTCGTCGCGGCAGACGGTGCACGGATCGCAGCTATCGACATTGCCGCAGATCGAGCACGAAACGACACGCTCGCGCGCCGTATTCAGCGCGTCGGCGAGCGGAGCCAGCAGTTCTTCGCGCTTGCGGATCAGGTGGAGCGCGGCACGGCGCGCCGAGCGCGGGCCGAGCCCCGGCAGGCGCGCCAGCAATTGGATCAGCCGCTCGATTTCGGGGCCGGCGATGCGTTCGGCCATCAGAAAAGCTTCATGCCCGGCGGCAGCGGCAGGCCGGCCGTCACCGACTTCATCTTGTCTTCCATCAGGCGCTCGGCCTTCTTGCGCGCATCCTCATGCGCGGCGACGATCAAATCTTCGAGGATCTCTTTCTCGTCTGGCTTCAACAGCGAAACATCGACCGTGAGCGCCTTCATCTGCCCCTTGGCGTTGAGCGTCGCACGCACCAGGCCGCCGCCGGCTTGCCCTTCGACTTCGAGGCGCTCCATCTCGGCCTGCATTTCTTGCATTTTTTCCTGCACGGCCTGCGCCTGTTTCATCAAGCTCATGAAGTCGGGCATAATGGCTCCTCGCCTCCTCGAAGGACGGCGCGATTATAGATCGTCTTCGTTGAACTCCGTATCGGCATAGCCGATGTCTTCGCCGGCCGGCTTTTCCGCCGGCTCGGCCTCATTGCTTCGCACGCCGACGATCTCGGCGCCGGGAAATACCGCCAAGGCGCGCTGCACGAGCGGATCGGCGCGCACGCCGACGAGAGCGGCCGCGGCGGCCGCCTCCGCCTGCTCGCTGAGGCTCGGTGCGCCGGCTTCGCTGGAAATCGCCACCATCCAACGCCGGCTAGTCCATTCCTGCAAACGGCGCATCAGTTGCTGGGCAAGTTGCGGCGACGCGCCGGGCGACAGCGCGAATTCGATCGAGCCTTCCTCGAAACGGACGAGCCGCACGTCGCGCTCGAGTGCGATCTTCAACTGGATATCGCGCTGGCTGGCGGCGAGCGCAACAATATCCTCGAAACGGGCGAGGCGAGGGCGCGGGTCGGCCGCCGTCTGTGCTTCGGCCGGCTTGGTCGCCGCTGCGCCGAGGCCTGTGCGCGCGCCGCTCGTCGCGCCAACCGGCGCGTTGGCGCGCATCGGCTGCGCAGCCGACGTACCCGGCGCCTGCTGCATCAAACGGCGCAGCGCCTCGTCCGGCGTCGGCAGATCCGCCGCGTGGGCAAGCCGCACCAGCACCATATCGGCGGCGGCGAGCGGACGCTGCGAATCGCGCACGTCCTGCAATCCCTTGAGCAGCAATTGCCAGGCGCGGCTCAGCACCGGGATCGAAAGCTTTTCGGCGAATGCGGCGCCGCGTCGGCGCTCTTCCTCGGTAACGGCTGGATCCTGCGCCGTCTCCGGGGCCAGTTTCAGGCGCGTCACGAAATGCACGAACTCGGCAAGCTCGCCGAGGACGCGGGCCGGATCGGCGCCGGCATCGTAAAGCGCCTTCAGCGCGGCGAGCGCGGCGCCGATGTCGCCGCGCATCACCTCCTCGAAGAGGTCGATGATCCGGGCTCGGTCGGCGAGGCCGAGCATCAAGCGCAGATCCTCGGCCTTCACTTCGACCTTCAGGCTGCCTTTGACATGCGCGATCGCTTGGTCGAGCAGGCTCAAAGCGTCGCGCACCGAGCCTTCCGAGGCGCGTGCAATGAGCGCCAGCGCCTCCGGCTCGATGGCGACCGCCTCTTTGGCGCAGATCGCGGCGAGACGACCGATGAGCACGTCGGCTTCCACGCGCCGCAGGTCGAAGCGCTGGCAGCGCGAGCGCACGGTCACCGGAACTTTCTCGATCTCGGTCGTTGCAAAAATGAATTTCACATGCTCCGGCGGCTCTTCGAGAATCTTCAAGAGGCCGTTGAACGCCTGTTTGGAGAGCATGTGGACTTCGTCGATGATATAGACCTTGGTGCGCGCCAGCACGGGGCGATAGCGGGCGTTGTCGATGATCTCGCGCACGTCGTCGATGCCGGTATGCGAGGCGGCGTCCATCTCGATCACGTCGACATGGCGCGAATCGATGATTGCCTGGCAATGCACGCCGAGTTCCGGCATATGGATCGTCGGCTGCACGACCGCCGGCTTGCCGTCGCGCGCCGGCAGTTCGTAGTTGAAGGCGCGCGCCAGAATGCGCGCGGTCGTGGTCTTGCCGACGCCGCGTACGCCGGTGAGCAGATAAGCCTGATGGATTCGTCCGAGGTCGAACGCGTTCGACAGCGTTTTGACCATCGGCTCCTGGCCGACGAGATCCTCGAAACTCGCCGGCCGATATTTGCGCGCCAAGATGCGATACGGCGCGGGCGGCTCGTCGAGGTTGAGGGTGGGTGCGTCCATTGCTTCGGCCTCCTCGCCGAATTCTAGCTCGGGCGCGCTTCGAAATATTCGTGTCGAGAACGGTCAGGGCGCAAACTCGCGCTTTGCGCCGAACTCTCAACAAAGGCGAGAAGTGGGAGGCTGGACAGAGACCCGCCCGGTCTCGTCTGGGCTGCTTCCTTCCGGACCTGACCCGGTTGGCGAGTGGTGCGTCCACCGCCAACCTCCCGTCGTTAAGATGGACCATCGGGCGCAAATCCGCAATAGCAGCCGCCCTAGAAAAGGTGCAGACTTCCGGCAATAGAGCATTTCGAAACAATGGCTTAGAATGTAGCACGCGGTTCGCGTGCAGCGGTGCCGGCGCAGGTGATAATTGGAGTGCACCATGAGCGATGCCCTCGTGCTTTTCTCCGGCGGACAGGATTCGACGACCTGCCTTGCCTATGCTCTCGACCGCTCCGAGCGCGTCGAGACGATCGGTTTCGACTACCGCCAGCGCCACCGGATCGAACTCGACCGGCGGGCGGCGATCCTCGCCAAGATCGCCGCCGTAAAACCCGGCTGGCAAGCGCGGCTCGGCGAGGACCATTGCCTCGATCTCGGCATTCTTGGCGAGATTTCGGCGACCGCGATGACGCGCGACATCGCGATCACGAGCGGAGCCGACGGCCTGCCGAACACGTTCGTGCCGGGCCGCAATCTCGTGTTCCTCGCCTTCGCGGCGGCGGTCGCCTACCGGCGCGGCTTGCGGCATATCGTCGGGGGCATGTGCGAGACGGATTATTCAGGCTATCCCGATTGCCGCGACGCCACGGTCAAAGCCATGCAGGTCGCCTTGAACCTCGGGATGGAGAAGAATTTTGTCCTCGATACGCCGCTGATGTGGCTCGATAAGGCGGATACCTGGCGGCTCGCCGAGCAGCTCGGCGGAACGGCGCTCGTCGAGCTCATCGTCGAAGAGACGCATACTTGCTACCTGGGCGAGCGCGGGCAGCGCCACGAATGGGGCTATGGCTGCGGCGAATGCCCCGCCTGCCGGTTGCGCGCCGAAGGCTGGCGGAAGTATCGCTCATCTTGCCGGCATTAATCTTGCCATCATGCCAAACCATATAGCGCGCATAGATCGCGCCGGATTGCGGACGCGCCCCTTTCACCGGAGTTTGGCATGGCCGAAAAAATTCCCGTCACGGTGCTCACCGGCTATCTCGGCGCCGGCAAGACGACGCTGTTGAACCGCATCCTGAGCGAACCGCACGGCAAGAAATTTGCCGTCATCGTCAACGAATTCGGCGAGATCGGCATCGACAACGATCTGGTGGTGGGCGCCGACGAAGAAATCTTCGAGATGAACAACGGCTGCATCTGTTGCACGGTGCGCGGCGATCTCATCCGGATCATCGAAGGGCTGATGAAGCGCAAGGGCAAGTTCGACGCGATCATCGTCGAAACCACCGGACTTGCCGATCCGGCTCCGGTCGCGCAGACGTTTTTCGTCGATGCCGATGTCGAAGAGGCGGCGCGGCTCGACGCGGTGGTGACCGTCGCCGACGCCAAGTGGCTGGCGGAACGCTTGAAGGACGCGCCCGAAGCCAAGAATCAGATCGCCTTCGCCGACGTGATCCTGCTCAACAAAACCGATCTCGTCAGCCCGGAGGAACTGCGCGAGGTAAAGGCGCGCATCCGCGCGATCAATCCCTATGCCAAATTGC
>JASHUD010000206.1 GCA_030040215.1 Methylovirgula sp. | reverse complement strand
GGCGATGCGGGCCCGCGCCGCCGCGGCGTAAGCCGCGTCGCGTTCGATGCCGATGAAACCGCGGCCGAGCCGCTTGGCGACGGCGCCGGTCGTACCCGAGCCGAAAAACGGATCGAGCACGAGATCGCCGGGATTGGAGGCGGCGAGAAGCGCGCGCGCCAGCAATGCCTCGGGTTTTTGCGTCGGATGCGTCTTGCCGCCCGATTTGTTTTTCAGCCGCTCGGCGCCGGTGCAGAGCGGCAGGAACCAGTCGGAACGCATCTGGCAGTCCTCGTTGCCGGCCTTCAGCGCCTCGTAATGGAACGTATAGGACTTGGCCGACGCGCTCGTCGCCGCCCAGATCAATGTCTCATGCGCGTTGGTGAACCGCCGCCCGCGGAAATTCGGCATCGGATTGGCCTTGCGCCAGATGATGTCGTTCAAGATCCAAAAGCCGAGATCCTGAAGAATGGCGCCGACGCGGAAAATATTGTGATAGGAGCCGATCACGAAGATCGTCGCGTTGTCCTTCATCACGCGACGCACGGCGGAAAGCCAGGCGCGGGTGAACGAATCGTACTCCGCAAAGCTCGAAAACTTGTCCCAATCGTCGTCGACCGCATCGACGCGGCTTTGGTCCGGCCGCGACAGGCTGCCTTCGAGCTGCAGATTGTAGGGCGGATCGGCGAAGACGAGATCGACGCTTTCAGCCGGAAGTTGCGCCAGTTTCTTGAGGCAGTCGCCGACGAGGATCCGATCGAACGGCACAGGCACGGCCGGGAGCCGCGCCCGCAGAGTCTCACTACGCGTGACCTGAAGCTGAGACTTCGAGCGGCCCCTCCCGGCACGTGCGATACGCATAAACACCACCGGATACCCGACGAACGGCGCTACTCTGCGCGCGCTCCGGTAAAATCGGCGTTTAGGCCGGCGTGGCGGCGATGTCCCTTTTCAGAACGAATTGATTAAGAAACGATTTTATTCGGCCGCGATCCGGAAGGGCGAGAAGCTCAGCCGGTGGTACGGACAAGGCCCATGCTTGGCGATCGCCGCGAGATGTTCCTCGGTCGAATAGCCGACGTGGCGGCTGAATCCATAGACGGGATAGAGGCTGCAGAGCCGCCGCATCAACCGGTCGCGCGTCACCTTGGCGACGATCGAGGCGGCGGCGATCGATATCGATTTGGCGTCGCCGTCGATGATCGTCTCGCCGTCGCAGCAGAGCGCGGCCGGCAGGTCATTGCCGTCGATCAGCACATAGCGCGGGCTGACGGCGAGGGCGGCAAGCGCCCGGCGCATCGCCAAGAGGCTCGCCTGTCTTATGTTGATCCGGTCGATTTCGGCGGCGCTGGCGAAAGCGACGGCGACGGCGATAGAGCGCTCCAGAATCGTCTCATAAAGCTCCTCGCGCTCCTCGCGTTCGAGCATTTTCGAATCGTTGACGCCTTTCGGCAGGCGCTGTGGATCGAGAATGACCGCCGCTGCCGCCACCGGACCGGCAAGCGGCCCGCGTCCGACCTCGTCCATGCCGGCAACCGGCCAAACGTCGCTCTCGGCCAGTTTTCGTTCGCGCCGGAAATGAGGCAGTGCCTGCGGCATGGCCGGGACTTTCGGATTGCCCAACGGGTAGATTCGCCAGTGTGCACTCCGATCATCACAGTTCGCCGCAATAGAGCTGTCAAGTTGGAAGGGATCGCGCTGACAACAGTTGCAACCGCTCTCCCGCTCGCGCCGGGCGTGAAGAGATCGTGGCGCGATCTCCGACTTGTTTTGCCGAAGTCGGCGCAGCGTCAGGCAACCGTAGTGGAAGGTTGTGGCGCCTGCGCTTCCATCAGTGCCTTGAAATCGGCCATGCCGAACGTCGCTACCGTGGCAAGGTTCTCGTCCAGGATCTCATAGACGAGATTGTCGACGTTGCGGTTGCTGAAAAACGCGATCACATCCTGATCGCCGCCTCCCTCGGTGTGCGGCTCGCCGTTTGCCTTGCCCTCGACGTAACTACCGACCGGGCGAATCTCCTTGAGTTCGCCATTGGGACGGTAGAGGCGCAACTCGCCCTGGACCACAAAGGTGATGTAGTCGGCCTTGTGCCGGTGCAGCACGATCTTTGCGTTCGCATCGAACTTGAAGAGGATATCGACGATCCGCTTCTCCTTATCTACGGCGCAGACATGATACGCGACGTGCGGAAGGTCATCCAGCGTGGACCACTGGATGTTGCGGATATCAAAAGGAAGTGTGCCCATGGGATGCCTTTCCCAAGCGTTTTGTGCATCGCAGCGTAGCTTATCCGCTTCGCCGCCACACATGAGTATCGATGTGGCTTGTTTCCACGATCCTCGCTTGCCATTTTGCGCCAAGTACTAACTTTTTTGGCAACGGATTTGGCGCCCCGTCTCTCCGGCTTTACGCGAGCTAGTTCCCTGGGCCCCATCGCCGACTTCATGGATCGGCAGGGCGTTTCCGTGTCGCGCGTTTTACGCGATGTGGATCTTCCGTTCGCGCTCCTTGAGCAACCCGAGATCGTCATCCCCCTGCGAGAGCAGTTCCGTTTTCTCGAACGCGCGGCGCGCAGCACGGCCGATGCCTACTTCGGCGCACGTCTCGGTCAGGTTGTGAGGTGCAAGGAACTAAGCGCATTCGGCGCTTGGATATGCGCGGCGGAAACGCTGCTTCAGGCCATCGAGCGGGCGCATGCCGGCCTCAACGTTATGCTGCAGACCTCAACCGTCCTTACGCTCGAGCGGCGCGGCCCGACCGCCCGTTGGTCGATTGAGTTCCTCGAGCCGGAGACCGATGGCCGCCATCACAATGAGCTTTTGGGCGTCAGCTACCTCATCGATACAGTGCGCACCTACGCAGGAAGGCTCTGGCGCCCAGATGTCGTGATGACCGCGCTACCGGCCGGAGCACCGCGGGCCGGGCTCGAGGACATTTTCGGCACCAACGTTTCGAACGGCCACACTGTGACATCGATTGAGTTCGACGCCGCGCTGTTGCGTTGTGGCCGGCGGGGAAACCCGACAACGAGCGACGATGATCTACGCGTCGAGCCGAAGCTGCCGGCGCAAAAGGACACGCTCGCCACGGTCGCCTCGGTCACGGATCTCGCGCTCTATGACGGCTACCCGCATATCGATTGGGTCGCCGGCAAGCTCGGTATGACCAGCCGATCTCTGCAACGGCTCCTGGGCGCCCATTGCACTACGTTCAATCGAATCGCCAGAGAAGCGCTTCTGCGCCGTGCAAAAGTCCTGCTCGACGACGGCGCGGTGCCGATCACCGAAATCGCACTTGAGCTAGGCTACCGCGACCCTGCGCACTTCACTCGTGCCTTCCGCCGCTGGACAGGCGTCTCGCCATCCGTCTATCGAAATATAGCCACGTAGCGCTGTTGATACATCTTGAGCGCGCGTTGTTTCCTTAAATATCTGCGCCCAATAAGTGTCGATCTTGGTCAAAATCCGCCCAGCCATAACGTTGCCGGTTCACAGCAATTGCAATTGCTCGCCGGTGCGCGGCGGCGGGATGAACAGATCGTGGCGCAATTTGAGCCGGCTGCGGCCGAAGCCGAGTTTCGCGGCGGCCGCCTCGAAACGCCGCCCGATCATCCACGCATAGGGACCGCTGCCGGTCATCCTTTTGCCGAAGGTCGAATCGTATTTCCTGCCGGCGCGCGTCGAACGGATGAGCGAGAGGATATGGCGCGCCTTGTCCGGGTAATGCGCGTTCAGCCATTCGCTGAAGAGGGCGTGGAGTTCGAGCGGCAGGCGCAGCATGACGTAGCCGGCCTCGCCCACGCCGATCGCCTTGGCGCGCGCCAGAATGGTTTCGATTTCCGAGTCGTTCAGCGCCGGAATGATCGGCGCGACCATCACGCAAGTCGGCACGCCCGCTTCGGCCAGCGCCTGCAAGGTGGCAAGCCGCTTTTCGGGTACGGCGGCGCGCGGTTCCATCTTGCGCGCCAGAGCGGGATCGAGCGTCGTCACCGACAGCGCGACTTTGACCAGTCCCTTCTCCGCCATCGGCACGAGAAGATCGAGATCGCGCAGCACGAGCGCCGATTTGGTGACGATGCCGACCGGATGCCGGGCGCGCGCCAGAACTTCGAGAACCTGGCGCATCACCCTATGCTGGCGCTCGATCGGCTGATAGGGGTCGGTGTTGGTGCCGATGGCGATCGTGCGCGGCGTATAGTTCTTCGCGGCGAGTTCGCGCTCCAGCAGGCTCGCGGCGTCCGGCTTTGCGAAGAGCTTGCTTTCGAAGTCGAGCCCCGGCGACAATCCCATATAGGCGTGGGTCGGGCGGGCGAAACAATAGATGCAGCCGTGTTCGCAGCCCCGATACGGATTGATCGAACGGTCGAAGGAAATGTCGGGCGAATCGTTGCGGGTGATGATGGTCTTCGGCCGCTCGAGCGTAACCGTCGTGACAAGCGGCGCCGGCGCCTCTTCGCTCCAGCCGTCGTCGACGGGGACATAGGCGTGCAGCTCGAACCTGCCGCTGTCGTTGGATTGCGCGCTGCGGCCGCGCCGCGAACGAAGCCGCACTTGCTCCGCATCGAGCGTACGGCTCGGCGGGCGGAAGACCTCAGCATAGGCGGCAGCGGACATTGGGAACTTTCTCGAAGGATTGGAACATAATGTGAACATATATAGAACAAAAAACGCCCTGTCAACGGTTTTCCTTCTTTTGAAAGTTTGGCTTCCGTGGCCTCGCTGTCTTTGATTCTCCTTTGCGGTACGCGCGGCAGCGCGGGCCCGGAGCCGGTCGTGCGCACCCTTTCGGCCTTCGTGGCGGCTTCGGTAAACGGTTTGCTGCACGACGCCGTATTGGCCGGGCCTCGGCACGAAGAACTTGCTTTCATCGCCGAATACGCCGGCTGCGCCTTGGTCGAAG